>JAGVUH010000136.1 GCA_019136395.1 Gammaproteobacteria bacterium | reverse complement strand
GCCCTCGGGGGCCAGCTCGACAACCTTGAATTCGAACAGCCAGATCCGACCGTTGAAGCGCAGACGGAGGTCGAGGCGGCCATGGTGGCTGGCGTCCTCGGGCACCAGGTCGAGCCCCAGCGCGGCGAGGTGGCTGTAGAAGACGCTGGCGTAGTAGCCCTCGTACTGGGCGATGGGGTTGTTGCGATACCAGTCGCTGGGGATGGCGGCGAAGAGGCTGGCGATGTGCTGGCGTAGGGCGTCGAAATCGGCGGCGACCAGGACATCGTAGAGGCGACTGACGGCGCGCTCGGCCTGCATGGCGTCGCCCATCAGCCCCTTGAGCAGGGCGTCGTTGAGGGCCGTCTCGACTTCGAGATTGGGATAGCCCAGTTGGTACTCCCAACGCGCGCCGGTCTGGCGGGCGCCGGTGAAGGTGAGATAGCCGGTCTGCCAGAGCAGCGCCTCGGAGGGCATGTTCTGCACATCGAAGGTGGAGATCAGGGCCTCGGAGGCTCGCACCTCGGCCAGGTCGGGGGTGAAATAGCCCCGCTCGGTCAGCACCTCGACCAGAAAGGTTGGCGTACCGGTCTCGAACCACCAGGGGCGGAACTGGCGTGCGTCGAACAGCAGGAGCACATCGAAGGGGTTGTAGACCGCCTCCCCCGTCCAGTTGTAACCGTTGTACCAGGCGCGGATCTGCTCGCGGTCCAGGCCTTCAAGCTCGGGCGCGAAGACCCGGTCCAGGTCAGCCTCGGTATAGCCACAGATCGCCGAGTAACGGGCGTCGACGGTGATGTCCTTGAGATTATTCAGCCCGGAGAAGAGGCTCACCTTGCTGAATTTGCTCACCCCGGTCAGGAAGGCGAAGCGGATGTGGGCATCGGAGTCCTTGATCACCGAGTAGAGGTTGCGCAGTCCGTCGCGCATGACCTTGGCGGTGGCGGGATCGGTCAGGTTGTCGAGGATCGGCTTGTCGTATTCATCGACCAGCACCACCACGCGGTCGCCAGTGGCGGCATGGGCGCCTTCGATCAGTTCGCTGAAGCAGCTGACGATGTCAGTGGTATCCCGACAGTGGACGCCGAGCGCGACCTGGTTGTTGTGCAGCAAGGCCAGGATGCGACGGTCGAGCGCGGCGCGATCCTGAATCACCCCGCCGCCAAAGCTCAGCCGAATCACTGGATAGTGCCGCGACCAGTCCCAGCGCTGCTCGGCCTCGAGCCCCTGGAACAGCATGGCATTGCCCTCGAACAATTCTGCCAGGGTGTCGAGAAAGAGCGATTTGCCAAAGCGTCGCGGGCGGGAGAGGAAGTAATGCGTGCCTTCATCAATCAACCGCAAGGCAAAGCCGGTCTTATCAACGTAATAGTGATCCCCCTCGCGGATCTTGCGGAAGGTCTGAATACCGATGGGTAGCTTTGATCGGCGCATGGCATGGGTCCGTGAGTCGGGTCGTCGGCGATTGGAGTCGCGATCGATCAAGGGACATGCTAGCACGGGTTTGTCCTGCGTCTTGGCGACCAGGCCCTGGCCGAGGATTTCAACCGCCAGAATCTGGACCGCCAGGGCCAGCCCCTGGCGGAGGTCTTCGTTCAGGCCAACAACCTGCCCTGTTCCGAAAACGACATGTTCATCACCACCTTCCTGGGCTTCCTCGATGCCACCGGCAAGGGTTGCCGTAGGCCACCGAATCCATGGCGGAGGGCGCGGGGTGCAGGGGGCGGCAGGAAGCGCTTGATCACGCCCGCACGGCGGTGACCCGTTTGGCTTGGAGCCCCTCGCCGCCGGTCTCGGGCAGAAAACTCACCGCCATGCCGACCTCAAGTTGCTCAAAACGGGGGTGCGCCACGTTCTCGGCGCTGAAATACAGGTCGCCGGCCTCCGCGGCGCTGATGAAGCCATAGCCCTCCTCCGGGAACAGGCGGGCGATCTGGCCCCGACCGGGTACTTCGTGCGCCTTGACCTCCCCACGATGGACCCGGGCGAACTCCTCAAGCTGGCGCCGGGCATGGTCGAAGGCGTCGCGCAGGGCCACGTAGACATCCTCGTGCTGATCCCGGTTGACGACGATCTCCTTGCCCGGAACGCTGAGGTCCACCGCCACGGCGAACTCCTGTCCCTGGTGCTTGTGCTTGCCGGCGATGCCCACCGTGACCCGGCAGGCCATGATGTGGGGATAGAACTGGTCCAGCTTGTCCGCCTTCTCGCGGATGGCCCCCTCCAGTGCCTCGGAGGGGGGGATATCACGCAGGGTGATTTGCAACGGCAGTTTCATGATCTGGCCTCCCAAGACCGTGACCGGGATCACCGCCCCGCGGGCCCTGATCGTCATGCCCGCGGTCATGGATCCCCTACCTTCAATTGAAGACCCGGCCGGGAGAAAAGCAAGCGGATGATCAACCGTCGCCGCGACTCTCCAGCGGGATGTAGTCAGTCTGACGGTGGCCGGTGTAGATTGCCTCGGCCGGGCGATGCGGCTTCCCTGGGTCTGGCTCTGCTCCCACCAGTGGTGTTGCCGTGGCGGCGGGGTGAGACTGAGCGGTTGCGGCCATGTCGCGGACTCCGAAGGTTGATCTGATGATGGTGGGTGGGGCTGCCAAGGTCTTCGACGGGCTGGCGCAATCTGGTCTGACACTGATCGCGGGGCATCGGGAACCAGGCACCAAGCCGCCGGCCTTGCATTGCTTTCGTTAAGCCAGTCGGGTTGTCACCCCCACGGTCAGACGGTGCCGGCCGCCGCCGCGGATGACGCCGCGCAGGGGGGCCACATCGCCGTAGTCACGCCCGACGGCGACCCGGAC
>JAGVUH010000695.1 GCA_019136395.1 Gammaproteobacteria bacterium | reverse complement strand
GGCGCTGCGCTGATAGAGCTGGCAGGACAGGCGCCCGTCCTGGACGAAGAACTGAAACAGGCAATGACAAGGCGCCAGGGCCATCCGCCCGCGGTGGACGTTTTCCTGGGGGGAAAGACCCTCCAGGGGGAGCTCGGCGGGGTTCCAGGCCGAAACCACCAGGCGCCGGGAGTCCGGCGTGGCGCGGATGGCGGCCAGGACCTGGCTGATCTGATCGATGACCGCGCCATCCGGCCCCGCCCAACTGCGCCACTGGCGACCATAGATGGGACCCAGTTCCCCCTCCGCCGTCGCCCACTCGTCCCAAATGCTGACCCCGCGCGCCTGGAGCCAGCGGTTGTCCGTGGAGCCGCGCAAGAACCACAGCAGCTCGAAGATGACACTGCGCAGGTGGATCTTCTTGGTGGTGACCAGGGGAAACCCCTCAGCCAGGTTGAAGCGCACCTGGCGGCCGAAGAGGGCCCGGGTACCCACCCCGGTGCGGTCCCGCCGGTCGTGGCCGTGATCGATGACGTCCCTGAGGAGGGCGAGATATTCCTGCATCAGCCGGGCCTCACGTCAGTCGCCCGGCGCGGCCCGGCAGGCGCCGCGCGCCTCCCCCTTGCTCGCCAGCCGGGCATCAGCGACCGATCAAGGCGCCCAGTCCGGGCAACGCTGGCGCAAGCCATCAGTTGCGCGCCGGCGACAGCAGCAGGGAATGGCCATGCATGGCCGCGGGCCGGGGCAGGCCCATGAGTTGCAGCACCGTGGGCGCGATGCAGTCCAAGCCAGCACCGATGCCGAGATTCCAGGGCACCTCGTCGATGACCAGGCAGGGTACGGGGTAGAGGGTGTGCTGGGTATGGGGGGTCTGGGTGACCGGGTCCACCATCTCATCGCAGTTGCCATGATCGGCGGTGAGGATCACGGCGTAGCCCGCGGCGACGGCCGCGTCCAGGACCCGGCCGGCGTGCGCGTCCAGGGCCTCCACGGCGGCGATGACCGACGCCCGCACCGCCGTGTGGCCGACCATGTCCCCATTGGCGAAGTTGACGACGACGAAGGGGTATTCCTGCCGCCCCAGGGCGGCGACCACGGTATCGGCGACCTCGGGGGCGCTCATCTCCGGCTTGAGGTCATAGGTGGCGACCTTGGGCGAGGGGATGAGGACCTGCTCCTCCCCCGGCCAGGGCTCCGCGCGGCCACCGTTAAAGTAAAAGGTCACGTGGGGATATTTCTCGGTCTCGGCGCAGTGGAACTGGCGCAGGCCGGCCTCGCTGAGGATCTGCCCCAGGGTGATGCCCGGCGCCTCGTGATGGAAGGCGAAGGGCAGGTCGAAGGTCTGATCGTAGCGCATCATGCAGGTGACATCCGCCCCCCGGAAGCCACCCCGGTCGAAGTGGGTGAAATCCGGCTGAAAGAAGGGCCGCAGCATCTGCCGCGGCCGGTCCTTGCGGAAGTTGAAATGCAGGACGCAGTCCCCGTCCTGGATCAGGGCCCCGCCAGCGATGCGGGTGGGGAGGATGAACTCATCGTCCTGGCCCGCGGCCCAGGACTGCTCGATGGCCTCCCGGGCGGAGCCGGCCTGCTCCCCGCCGCCTGCCACCAGGCAGCGCCAGGCCTTTTCGGTCCGCTCCCAGCGGTTGTCCCGGTCCATGGCGTAGTAGCGACCGGAGACGCTGGCGATGTGCCCGCCAGCGGCGGCCAGGGCCTGCTCCACCTCCGGCAGATAACCGAGGGCGGAACGCGGCGGCGTGTCCCGACCGTCGGTGAACATGTGCAGGGCGGGGATGGCGCCCTGCTGGCGGCACAACTCCGCCAGGGCGACGAGATGGCTCAGTTGACTGTGCACGCCACCATCGGAGACCAGCCCCAGCAGGTGCAGGGGCCTACCCTGGGCCGCGGCGCGGCGGGCGGCGGCGACCAGGACCTCGTTGCGAAAGAAGGAGCCATCGGCGATGGCGTCGTCGATCAGCACCAAGTCCTGGCGGATGACGCAGCCGGAACCCAGGGTGATGTGCCCCACCTCGGAATTGCCCATCTGGCCATCGGGCAGGCCCACCGCCCGACCGGAGGCCTGGAGGGTGGTATGAGGGTTGAGGGCGAAATAGCGGTCAAGATGGGGCGTATGCGCCAGGGCCACGGCATTATTCGCCTTGGCGGGATTGACGCCGAAGCCATCCAGGATGACGAGTAGGACGGGACGGCGCGGAACGGGGGGCCAATCGGCCATTGCCAGAACTCCAGTCAGTACGGGTTGCGGCGGGTAACAGCATGACCACCGCCATGAAGGTGGGATTTTATACCCTTCCCCCTTCAGTCATTCATTATTCCCGACACGTGACGGGCTGGCGAGCGACGCGGACACGCCAATCACCCGTGCGCCCCCACGATGATCTCTTCCCGGCAATCGCCTCCCCCAACCAGCCCACCCCGCCATCGCGACCCGCAGGTAAAACCGCCCCCCCTGGAGGAGTCGTCCTGATCTTTTATATTTTCAGATTGTTAGCAAGACTGTTCCGGGTGAGACCGGGCAAAATGGTAGTTTTCGCCACTACCGTTCTGGAGGACAATAGAGGCCGCCCCTGATCCTGGGCTCACGGCTGGCCGGCGCGGCCTGGTCCTCGACCGGTAACGAAAAAGCGCGACAATGAGCCGGCGATGCCCACACAAACCCCTAGTACGTGACGCTCGCAGTATTGAGATGTTGAGAGGAGGATGACATGAAAGCCGACCGGACCATCGCGTTCGTCATGGCCGGGGGCCAGGGTTCCCGACTCCAGCCCCTGACCACCGCCCGCTCCAAGCCCTCGGTACCTTTTGGCGCCCGCTACCGCATCGTCGACTTCGTCCTCAGCAACTTCGTCAATTCCAACATCCGCACCATCTACCTGCTGGTCCAGTACAAATCCCAGTCGCTGATCGAGCACGTGCGCAAGTCCTGGACCATCTCCCCCTTGCTGCAACAGCAGTTCGTGACCGTGGTCCCGCCGCAGATGATGAGCGGGGAGCATTGGTTCCAGGGCACCGCCGACGCCGTCCACCAGAACATCAACCTCATCGAGGAACAGGCCCCGGATCTGGTGGCGGTCTTTGGCGCGGACCACATCTATCGCATGGACATCCGCCAGATGGTGGACTTCCACCTGGCCAACCGCGCCGACGTCACCATCGCCGCCCTCCCCGTCCCCCTTCGGGACGCCCGAGGCTTCGGCGTCATCGCCGCGGGCCCCGATGGCCGCATCGAGGCCTTCCAGGAAAAGCCGGCCAATCCTAGCCCCATGCCCGGCAATCCCGACCAGGCCTACGCCTCCATGGGCAACTACATCTTCTCCACCCAGGTCCTCCTCGATGCCCTGGAAGAGGCCAAGCGCAACGGCGAGACCGACTTCGGTGGCCATGTCCTGCCACGTCTGCTGCGCACCCACCGGCTCTTCGCCTACGACTTCGCCACCAACGAGATCCCGGGCATCAAGGCCTACGAGCAGAAGGTGTACTGGCGGGACGTGGGTACCCTCGACGCCTATTTTGATGCCCATAAGGACGTGCTGGGCGCCGAGCCGGTTTTCGACATGTTCAACCCCCAGTGGCCCATCTATTCCAGTGGCTATCAGGGACCGGTGGCGCGGGTCCTGGGCGGGGAACTGCGCAATTCGCTCCTGGCGGCGGCGGTTATCACCCACGAGGGTTGTCGCATTTCCAACTCCATCATCCGCCGCGAGGCCGTGATCGAGGAGGATGTGGAACTGGAGGACTGCATCATCATGGACTACGTGCGGGTCTGTCGCGGCGCGCGCCTGCGGCGCGTCATCGTCGACCGGCACAACCACATCGCCCCCGGCGACCGCATCGGCTTCGACCCGGAGGCCGACCGTCAACGCTTCACGGTCACCGAGGGGGGCGTCACCGTGATCCCGGCCGGCCGGGTGAGCTTTTTCGCCCGCGATCACCAGGGCACCCTGCGGCGCAGTTACTCCGAGTGACCGGCAGCACCCCGCGGTCCCCGGCGGCGATCATCGCCGGACATCTCGCCGACCACCAGCGGACTATCGCCGCCCTCGCGGACCTGGCGGGCGATCTGGAACGGATCGCCGGGCTCATGATCCAGGCCCTGACCAGCGGCGGGCGCATCTTCTGGCTTGGCAATGGTGGCAGCGCCGCGGACAGCCAGCACCTGGCCTCGGAACTGGTGGGTCGCTTCGAGCGTGAGCGCCCCGGCCTGGCCGCCATCGCCCTGACCACGGACAGCTCCGCCCTCACCGCCATCGGCAACGACTACGGCTTCGAACAGGTCTTCGCCCGCCAGGTCGAGGCCCTGTGCCGGCCGGGGGACCTGGTCATCGGCATCAGCACCTCTGGCAACAGCCCCAATGTCCTGCGCGCCCTGGAGCGGGCCCGGGATCTGGGCATCGCCACCGCGGCCCTCAGCGGCCGGGACGGCGGCCGTCTCAAGGACCTGGCGGAGGCCTGTCTGATCGCCCCGGCGGACAACACCGCGCGCATCCAGGAGGCCCACCTGCTTGCCGGGCACATCCTCTGCGACCTGGTCGAGGCCCACTTCGCGGCACTCTCCCCGCCGCCGCCGAGCCCGGCGACGGCCCGGGGATAGCGGGTGTTCACGTATCCCGAGGCCGTTATAGAGGCGGTCCGCTCCGGCTTCGGCGCCCGGCGGGTCCTGGTGGTCGGTGACCTGATGCTCGACCGCTACCTCTGGGGGGAGGTCCAGCGCATTTCCCCGGAGGCCCCGGTGCCCGTGGTACGGCTGGGGCGACGCACCCAGAGCGCTGGCGGGGCCGCCAACGTTGCCCGCAACCTGACCAACCTGGGGCTGAGGGTCCAGCTCGCGGGACTCACCGGCGACGACCCGGACCGGACCGCCCTCCTCGCCGCCCTGGCCGCGGACGTCATCCAGACCCAGGCCGTGATCCCGGCCACGGATCGGGCCACCACGGTCAAGACCCGGGTCATCGGCAACCATCAGCAGATGCTGCGCATCGACGAGGAGTCCACGCAGCCCCTCACCCCGACGGACGAGTCCCGCCTCTGGACGGCCCTTGAACCCCTGCTGCCCGGCGCCGCGGCCCTGGTGCTCTCCGACTACGACAAAGGCGTCCTCACCGCTGCCTTGTGCCAGCGCCTCATCCCCGCGGCCCGGGCCCTGGGCATCCCGGTGCTGGTGGACCCCAAGGGTCGGGACTTCAGCAAATACGCCGGCGCCAGCCTCATCACCCCCAACCGGGCCGAGCTCGCCCTAGCCACCGGCCAGCCGCGGGCGGACCTGCCGGGCCTCCTGGCCGCGGCGGCCGAGCTCCGCCGCGACCTGGACCTGGGTCTGCTGGTCCTGACCCTCAGCGAGCTTGGCCTGGCCCTGGTGGATGACAAGAGCACACGCCGCATCCCGGCCCTGGCTAGGGAGGTCTTCGATGTCTCCGGCGCCGGGGATACGGTCATCGCCACCTTTGCCGCCGGCCTGGCCGCCGGGCTGGGCCGGGACGACACCGCCCACCTCGCCAACCTGGCCGCTGGGGTGGTAGTGGGCAAGGTGGGCACCTTCCCCATCACCCGGGAGGAACTGCTGGCGGCGATCAGCGGCGAGGCCGCCCTGGAGCAGGCCGCCAAGGTCCTCGACCGGGCAGGGGCCAGGGCCCGGGTTCAGGCCTGGCAGGCCGCCGGTGAGCGCGTGGTCTTCACCAACGGCTGCTTCGACCTGCTCCACGTCGGCCATGTCACCTATCTGGAACGGGCCCGGCGTCAGGGGCAACGGCTGGTGGTGGGGCTCAACACCGACCGCTCGGTGCGCGCCCTCAAGGGTCATCAGCGCCCCCTCATCGCCGAGGCCGACCGCGCCCGGGTCCTCGCCGCCCTAGCCGCGGTGGATGCCGTGGTCCTGTTCGACGAGGACACCCCTCTCGACCTTATCCTCCACCTCCGCCCCGATGTCCTCGCCAAGGGCGCCGACTACACCGAGGAGACCGTCGTCGGCGCCCCCGAGGTCAAATCCTGGGGCGGCCAGGTGGCGCTCATCCCCCTGGTCGCGGACCGCAGCACCACGGGGATCATCCAGCGTTTGGCGATCCCGGAGGCCTCCCCCCTTTACCCTGGACCGTAGATCCCGCGATGCAGGGCAACCAGGGCGGAGAGATCGATGCAGTCCCCCTCCCCCGCCGCGTCGGCGGAATCGCCAGGCTCGCCCAGGCTCGCCACCACCCGGGCCGCCCCACGGAAATCCTCCCCCCCGGTGTAGGTGCTGACCGTCACCAGCAGGGCCCTGAGGTCGGCCCCCAGGGCCGCCCGGACGCCATGGGCGGAGTCCTCGATGGCGACGCAGGCCGCGGCCGGCAGACCCAGGCGGTCCAGGGCGTAATGGAAGATATCCGGGGCCGGCTTCTTGGCCGGGACCACGTCGCCGGCGGCGATGACCTCGAACCAGCCCGGCCACTCGGCTCCTCCGGCGCACTCCAGCAGGGTGATGACGTTCTCCGGGGTGGTGGTCGTCGCCACGGCCAGCCGCAGACCGGCGGCCCGTGCCTCTTCCAGCAGACGCCGCACCCCGGGGCGCAAGGGGATGGCCCCCGAGCGCAACAGCTCCAGGTAATGATGGGTCTTACGTCGATGCAGCCCGGCGATGAAGTCCGTAAGCCCCGGTCGCTCCAGCTCATCTGGCCGCCATCGCTCCAGGAAATGGCGGATGCGTTCCTTGCCGCCCGTCACCGCCAGCAGTTCACCATAGAGCGCGCGGTCCCAGTCCCAATCCAGTCCCGCCTCCTGAAAGGCGAGATTGAAGGCCGGCCGATGGCCATCCGCCTCCGTGTCCGCCAGGGTGCCATCGACATCAAAAATCAGGGCCTGCAAAGGGACCATCTTTCACCTCAATCTTGTGTTCATAAGGGATCCTTAGCGTGAAACACTCCAGTGGAGACTTTCATCGTCTGGGGTGTGGCTGGCACCCCATAAAAGTGTGCGTGAAAGTCACGGGACACCACTTTCGGTTCCCTCACAGTGCCCGCCATACCAGCCGCTCCACCCCCAGGGCCACCACGGCGAAGGCGCGCAGATCCTTCAGCCCATGCCGTTACGCCTGAAGCCATCAGGCTGATGTCCAGCGCAGTCTAGCACGGCCCAAAGGGGGTGGCCGACACCCGGCCAGGACACAGCCCGCCAGTGGATGCCCACTGCAATGGCTTGTTTGGCAATTTGCCCTGTTCAACGTGGGCTGCCAGCCACCCTCCGGTCATGGCCTCGTCATGGCCCCTTCATAAGATATGACCAATGCGCATCCCTTCACTGACCTTTGAATTCCTCCATGGCCTGGGTTGCCTCGGCATCGGGCTGCTGTTTTTCCTTACCGGCGGTACGCCGCACCAGGCCCTGATCCTGGGTCTAGCGCCTTTCATCGCCCGCCATCTGTACTTTTTGATTCAGTTGACCCGTTTGATCGCCGGCCAACGGCATCTCGCCCCGCCTTATCCTCAAGGCGCCTGGGGGGACATCTACCGCGCCCTTGCCCACTATCAGCAGGACGCTCGGCGCTGGCGCAAGCGCCAGGCGCGTTACGCCCTTCGCTTCCGCGAGGTTGCCAATTCGGTCCCGGACGGTCTCATCATGCTGGACAAGGCCCAGCGGGTCCTGTGGGCCAACGAGGGTGCCGAGGCGCTGGTGAACCTGTCATGGCCCCGGGACGAGGGCTGCCATATCAGCGAATTCCTGAGCCACCCGGACCTGGCGCCGCTGATCGAAGGAGCGGACTATGGCCGTGCCCTGGAACTGACGCCGCCCCACAACCAGGCGCTCAAGCTGTCACTGCGCATCTCCCCCTTCGGCGAGCGCAAGAGCCAGCGCCTGATCGTCGCGCGGGACATCACGGCCATTTACCACCTCAACATGACCCGCCGGGACTTCGTCGCCAACGCCTCCCATGAACTGCGCACGCCCCTCACCGTCATCGCCGGATTCCTCGAAACCCTGGGCGACTCACCGCTAACGCCATCCGCCCACCATCGCCCCATCGAACTGATGGTCAGCCAGACCCGGCGCATGCGCTCCATCGTCGAGGACCTGCTGACCCTCTCCCGGCTGGAGATGGGCCAGCAATCCGAGCATACCGAACCGGCGGATGTCCCCGCGGAAATCCACGCCATCGTCTATGAAGCCGAGGCATTGAGCGAGGGACGGCATGGCCTCGACCTTGACCTGGACGCGGACCTGCTCCTGGTCGGTAACCCGGTGGAACTGCGCAGCGCCTTTTCCAACCTAGTTTTCAACGCGATCCAACATACCCCCCCAGGCAGCCGGGTTCACCTCTCCTGGCGCAAGCGGGAGGGACAGCCGGTCTTCGCCGTCAGCGATGATGGCGAAGGCATCGCCCAGGAGCATATCCCGCGTTTGACGGAACGTTTCTATCGGGTCGACACGGGCCGCTCCCGGGCCTCCGGCGGCACCGGCCTCGGTCTGGCCATCGTCAACCATGTGCTCAACCGCCACGATGCCCAACTCATCATCTCCAGCGAACCGGGCCGAGGCTCCACCTTCGCCTGCCGCTTTCCGGCCCGCAGCGCCATCGTTCGGCCCATGCCCCAGGACCAGGACGGTTAACGTGAAGGTCACGGGAATATCTTTCATTATCATGGGTGTGGCCTGCCACCTCATGACGGTCAGCGCTGGGTTGGTTTGGGGGGATGAAGCGGCTTTTCCGAGGGAATTGGCCAGCTTAAAGCGTTGACTATCCCCCGCCGCCACTCTGCGCAGGATGAGACGCTCGCCCCCACCAGACCGGAGGGGGGGTTCACGAAGCCGTAACCTCTTTGCCATAAAGTTTCTCCAACTTCAGTTACCCATTGTGGGGAATTCGCATGGACAAACTCTTTGGCCGTCTGCGCATCGGTGAGAAGATCGGACTCGGCTTCGGCTTGATGGCCATCCTCTTTCTGGCGGCCATCTGGCAATACCATCAGGGCCAGGCGGCATTGATCCAGGACTATGGTCAGCTCCAATCCCGCTTCGTGGCACGCGTCAATCAGGCCTTCGCCATCCAGGCCCACCTCCACCAAGCCCGCCTCGCGGAAAGCCGCTTTCTGCTTGAACGCCTTGAAGCCGATGCGGTCGAGGTCACGGACCAGGCGAACCTGCTCCTGGAGCTGACCCAACGGATGTCCCCCGATCCCGAGCTGGCGGTGACGGCCCAAAAGATGGGCGAACTGGCCACGACCTACCGACAGGGTTTTCTCGACATCGCCGAGGCCTGGCGGGTCAAGGGGCTGGACGAGGACAGCGGCCTGCAGGGGGCCTTTCGCCGCTCGGCCCACGAACTCCAGCAGCGGTCACGCAACTTCAGGGCCGGCGAGCTCTATGTCACCCTGCTGCAGATCCGCCGGGGTGAAAAGGATCTGCTCCTGCGCGGGGAAGCCCAATACATCCAGCGGGTCGAAGGCCTGATCGCGCGGTTTCGCGACCAGATCGGGGAGGCGGAGTTCTACCCAGAGGTGCGCCAGGCCCTGATCAACGAACTGGAGGTCTATGACGCCCGCTTCCGGGAATACGCCCAGGATGTTCTGGCGGGCAACGCGGTGCCCGGTGGCAAGGGGCCCTTCCGCGACGCTGGCCACCGGCTAGAGGCGATCCTCACCGCCCACTACGTCCCCGGGCTCGAAACGGCGATCCTAGAGTTGCGGCGGCGGGAGAAGGACTATCTGCTGCGTGGTGACGCGGCCTATGTCCGTCAGGTCGGAGACATCGCCAACCAAATCCGTGGTCAGATCCAGAGCGCGACGATCGCGGCCCAGGATCAGATCCAACTCGGCGAACTGCTGAACAACTACGAGCGGGACTTCCTCGCCTTGGTGGCCAAGAACGACCGCATCGCCGAATTGACCCTGAGCATCAACCAGGCCGGTGCGGCCATCGAGCCCCTGGCGCGCCAGAATCTGGAGCAGGCGGATCAGGACCTGGCCGCAGCCTCGGTGCGCCTGGCGACGGCGACCCAGGCCCAGGGGCGCGTCAACCTGCTGGTGGTGCTGGGGGCCATGACGCTCGGCATCCTCTTCACCCTGCTCCTCACCCGGCGCATCGTTCGCCCGGTGCGGGAGATGGCTGGCCTGCTCGACCGACTGACCCACGAGAGCCCCCGGGAACGCATCGCCACCCTCGCCAACTCCCGAGACGAGATCAACGCCATGGCGGAGTCCCTGAACACCCTGGCTGACCATCGCGCCAATTTCATGCACTGGTGGATGACGGCCATGGACGAGGCCAAGGCCCTGCGCAAGCTCCACGAGTCCGCCGCGGGGGAGACCCGCGACGAGGCCCTGGATGAACTGCGCCGCGCCGCCCTGGCCCAGGTGCAGCAGCTCAATAGCCTGCGTGGCCAACTGCTCAACCAGGCCGAGCGTATCGCCGCCAGTGGCCAGCGCCTCACCCATGGCGATTCCCCCGCCACGGTGGCCAGGGACCTTGAACAAAGCGCCAACGGCATCCGGACTCTCCTGCAGGTCACGGCCTAGGCCTGTTCCAGGGTGTGATCACCGCTTCAGGTTGCGGCCCAAGCCCGTTACAGGGTGCTGACACCGCTCAGGTTTCGCCTAAACGATGTTTTACGGAACAGAGCAGAGATTAGGGTGTTGACCGCGAGCGGGTCGAGCCCACCCTGATCACTCAACCGGCGTTCAAACGGCGACGTCGCGGATGGGGAAGTGGGCGAAGGAATTTTTTGACAGGTCCAATTCTTGAAAGTGGCGGCGTAATCGTTTGATTCCCTCTGCCCAACACTCCCCCACCTGGGTGGAGGGAACAAGAGAATCTACGGCTTGCGCTCCCCATGCCAGGCCAGTCCAAGCTAGTTCAGTCCAAGCTAGTTCAGGCCAGGCAGCGGAGGGTGTGAACGGTTACGTGGCGGCCTTCATGAAGATGACGAAGGACTCGATAGCGCCCACGACATTACGCGATCGTCATTGGCCGCGTGCACTGATCGCGGTGAAAGCCAGGTGCGCCAGGACCTGGTCATGGCAGGAGTCGACGGATAAAAATCCTTTTTTTTCAGGCCCAATCCATGCCGGATATTGAAACCCTACCGGCAATTGAAGACACCGGGGATATTATGGGCGATCAAGGCCGGCGGCATTATTCAGGGCCGGTCCAGCCACTACCGATGCGCGCATCTGATCTTTGGCGTCAGGATGCATCGCCAAGAGCGCAATAAATGTGACCATAAGAATCAGGGCAATGAGCCCCGCTCCCAGCATGGGTGAACTGGTTTTAAGCGTACGATCGATATGTCTGTACATGGGATTAATCTTCGGGTGGTTTAACTCGATACCGGATTCACACAGGGGCCGAATAAACAGCCTTCCATGGCTAACCGAAACTCGGTGAAAGAAGGAAGAAATTGAGTGACCGCACGGGAGGAAGGCTCAATCGCGGATTTGAGAATTTGGGGAGGACATGGGAGCGGAGGGGGATGCAACCCGCTGGGATAGATCTTGCTCGGCGACATCCGAGGCGATTGCGGCAATGATCAGGCCAGCGATAATCAGGATGAGGGCCACGAGGCCGGCTAACATCATGGCGTAGTCGTGGGCGCGAGTGTGTATGCTGATGCGGTACATGGAATCCTGACCTCAGGGTTAAGCGTGAGTCACCTCTCATTGACGCTCGTCCCTGAACCAGGAGAGGGAATTCATTTTTTTACTGCGAGGAACAGTCTATCCGGACGGCATGACGTATTCGTGAAGAGAGGATAACCATTTGATGACGGACTTCCTGACCCCGGGGACAATGCTTGGAAGCCTACCGGTCCAGCCACCTTGGGAGATGTCGATCTCGACGACGCGCCCCATCGGGACCGGGGTAATCAACCGCGGCGGGTGTTGCCCAACCGCCAGCGGGGAAGCCCGGCTTAACCGAGCAAAAAAGCGCTGGCCAGCCCCAGAAAGATGAAGAATCCCCCGGAATCGGTCAGGGCTGTGATCAGCACCGAGGAGCCTAGGGCCGGATCATGGCCAAGGCCATGGCGGATCATGGGGATCAGGACGCCGGCGGTGGCGGCGAGGAGCAGATTGAGGAGCATGGCGGCGGTCATGACCAGGCCCAGCTCGGGCTTGCCATAGAGCCACCAGGCCAGGAGGCCGAGGAAGCCCCCCCAGAAGAGGCCGTTGATCAAGGCCACCCCCAGTTCCTTCCGCAGCAGGCGACGGGTACCGCCGCGGTCGACCTGGCCCGTCGCCAGGGCGCGGACGATCATGGTGAGGGTCTGGTTGCCGGAGTTACCGCCAATGCCAGCGACGATGGGCATGAGGGCCGCCAGCGCCACCAACTGGCCAATGGCATCATCGAAGGCGGCAATGACCCGGGAGGCGAGGATGGCAGTGGCCATGTTGACGGCCAGCCAGAGCCAGCGATTGCGCACCGAGCCCCAGACGGGGGCGAAGATGTCCTCTTCTTCCTGGAGACCGGCCTGCCCCAGGATCTCCTGCTCCGAGCGGTCTCGGATGACATCTACCATATCGGCAACGGTGAGGCGCCCCATGAGCCGTCCCTGGTCGTCGACGACGGGGGCGGAGACCAGGTCGTAGCGCTCAAAGGCCTGTGCCGCCTCCGCCACCTTCTCCTGGGGACGAAAGCGCGGCAGGGCACCCGGGTCCATCGCCTCCCCCACCGTCCGCTCCGGGTCCTGGGTCAGCAAGGCCTCCAGGGTCAGGATACCCATCAGGCGTTCGTGGCGATCGATAACGAAGAGTTTATCCGTATGGTCCGGCAGGGCCTTGCGCCGCCGCAGATAACGCAGCACTACCTCCAGGCTGACCTCGTGACGCAGGGTGACCATGTCGAAGTCCATGCGCGCCCCGACCTGATCCTCGGGGTAGGACATGGCGGCATGGACCTGCAGACGGCTCTGGTGATCGAGGCCGTCGATGACTTCCCGCAGGATCTCGGGCGGCAAGTCAGGCGCCAGATCGGCGAGTTCGTCGGCGTCCAGGTGTCCGGCGGCGGCCAGTAGCTCCGCGGGCTCCATGTCCTCGATGAGGGTCTCGCGCACGGCGTCCGAGACCTCGAGGAGGATATCGCCGTCCCGATCCGCGCGCACCATCTCCCAGACCCGCAGTCGGTCCTCGATCGGCAGGGCCTCGAGGATATAGGCGATGTCAGCGGGATGCAGGGCATCCAGCCGTTGCTGTAGTTCGACGCGGTGCTGTTTCTGGAGCAGCCCCTCCACCAGATCGTGACGCGGCATCTCCTGACGGTGAACCAGGTTCGCCACCAGACGCTGGCGCGCCAGCAATTCCTGGACGTGACGCAAATGCCCTTGCGGATCATTGGTTTGATGCATGCGGTAGCCGGCTGTGGTGGATGGGAGGGACGGGACGGGGGGATCGCGGATTGGAGGCTGGCGTGAAAGTCACGTCACGGACTTTCATCTTCGGGGATGTGGCATGCTCCCTTCCTCACACTTAGCGACCGGGAAATTATCTCACGGGAAAAGGGGCCCATTCATCCTCTAACTAAGAAGATCAAACACGACCACGCCTTCATCCGATGTAACCGCATCGAAGTCTCAAGAATTAATGAATTATTAACCGACCCGCAAAGCGAGAGAAATGGGTAGTCCCTATCGTTCCAATTCCGTTAACACCGAGGATAACCCATGCGAACTACCGGATACGAATACCCATCACTAACGGGGGGTGCAATATGAAACTGATGATCATCACCGATGCCTGGAAACCCCAGATCAATGGCGTCGTCACGACCCTGATCAACGTCATGCATCGTTTGGAGCGTGAGGGGGTACGGATGGACGTGATCCATCCCGGTCGCTTCAAAACCGTACCCTTACCCGGCTATCCGGAGATTTCCCTGGCCATCAATCCCTGGCGTCTGGGAGAACTGATTGAAGCTTACCAGCCGGATACCATCCATATCGCCACCGAAGGTCCGCTCGGCCTCATGGCGCGACAGTACCTGAACCGGCGTTCCCTGGCCTTCACCACCTCGCTCCACACCAAATTTCCCGAGTACCTGGCCGCCCGCTACCGGCTCCCCCAGCCGGTCTTGCTTTACGTCGGCCGGGTTGCCGTGGAAAAGAACCTGGAGGCCTTTCTCAGCCTCAAAGTCAGAGGCCACAAGGTCGTGGTCGGCGACGGTCCCCAGCGCGAAGCCTTACAACGGCAATATCCCGCGGTCATCTGGCGTGGTTACCTCCAGGGTCAGGGGCTGGCTAAGGCCTATACCGAGGCCGATGTCCTGGTCTTTCCCTCGCTGACCGACACCTTTGGCCTGGTCATGCTGGAGGCCATGGCCTGTGGCACCCCGGTAGCCGCCTTCCCCGTCACTGGACCACGGGATGTGATCCGTGAAGGCATCAACGGTGCACTGGACGAGGATCTGTCCCGGGCGGTGGTGCGGGCGCTACGCATCCCTCGGGAACGAGTCCGGGCCTTTGCCGAGGATCATGACTGGCGGGCGATCGCCCGCCGCTTCCGGGAGGAGCTGATTCCTCTGAAGGGCAACAAGCGGATGCCGTTGGGTCTGTCATTGGTCCGGCAGGCGCAATAAGCTATCAGTTTACCCTTCCCGCGAACGCGGGCCGGGGTTGATCAGAAACTTTACGGGTAAGGCTTATCCGCCCCCCCCTCAGGCAACCTGTTGGACGGCGAGAAAGTGCATCGCGCCTTCCTTGCCCAGGTACTTCTCCAGAAGATCCAGCTCCACTTGGCGCAGGTCCACCATCAGCAAACAGTCAACGACATTGCTGAAGGTGGGATCGACGTTGAAGCCAAGAATCCGGCCCCCGAGCTTGAGGTACTGACGAAGCAGTACCGGTACTCCCTTGCCATCGCGCTCAACCTGGGCGATCAGCTCGGAGAGGGAGATCAGATCGAGACTATCCATATCAGCCCGTGACAAGAGAGGCTCACGCGCGAGACGGAAATGATGTCGGGCGCGGATTTCCCGGGCCAGAATCGGTTCCAATCGGTGGTGACGAAGGAAGCGCACCAGAAGATCCTGGGAGCGGGGATGATAATCGTTGCTGACGCTGACAGGCCCAACCAATAGGTATTTGTCCGGGTGTCTGGCGACATAAGCCCCGATACCTCGCCATAGGAGTAAAAGCGGACTGTAGCCACGCTGGGCTTCGGGACGCACGAAGGATCGCCCCAGTTCGAGAGCCGGCTTCAGAGCTTGCGTCAGGCGGCCTGACATCCGAAACAGGGAATACGTGTAGAGCCCCTTGCGGCCAAACCGCTCCAGTATGTCGGCAATCCGGCCCAGCCGATAGCCTCCCACCACGCAGGACTTGGTGTCATCCCAAATGAAGAGTTGAAGGTAATAGGCATCATAGAGGTCGATATCAGCCGCTTGACCGGTGCCCTCCCCTACCGCGCGGAAGCTCAACTCCCGCAGACGACCGATCTCCTGCATTATCCAGGGAATCTGGTCAGTCTCCGCGTAGAAGACCCGTTGGCTACCACTTGTCAACAAGCAGTTCTCAGCGGCTAGATTGTCAATCTCAGCCTTCATCAGGGCCGGATTGACCGTGGGTCGCAGGGGAACCAAGCCAATCCCATGGTCGGGTGACACCGCTCCTTCCGGGCCAGGCTGACGTTGGCTACCCAAAAGATAGGTCTGGGCGCGAAGAAAGCGCATCGCGGCCTCATCGGAAGCCAGTTTTCCCAACTTGACGGCGCTGATCGGCTTACCAATGCGCAGTTCGATGCGGCTGCCATGCTTGTTCAGCAATTCACGCGGCAATAAGGCCGTGCGCAGCCAGGGGTGCATGAGGCCGCTCACTTGAAACAGGTTACTGTTGCGGCCCTGCACGAACAGGGGTACGACGGTAGCGCCGGTGCGCCGCGCGAACAGGGCGATACTTTGGCTCCAGGGAGGATCCATGACGATAGACTGACCTGGACGGAGATGAGAGACCACCCCCGCCGGAAAGGTGAAAAGCATCCCCCCGGCCTGGAGAAAGCGCAGGGCAGCCCGAGTACCGCTGACATTGGGGTGGCGAGCGGCCGTGCCCCCAAATGGGTTCACGGGTATCAAAACGGGTTTTAGTTCGATGATGCGGGCAAGCAGACCATTGGCCAGAACCCGCAGGTCCGATCTCAGACCAGCCAGGAGATGGGTGATGATGATCCCATCCAGACCACCAAAGGGATGATTGGCGATAACGATCACCGGTCCACTGGTGGGTAACCTGGCAACCTCGTCATCATCACAGAGGTATTCCACCCGCAAGGCATTGAGCACCTCTGTGAGAAAATCCCGGTAATCCTTGGAGGCCGGCAGGCATTGATAGCGGTCGTCCAGATCCTTGAGGCCCAGCACTCGGTCGACGGCGGCCAACATGGGCCTGGCGAGGGCTGGCCAACCCTGACGAGGTGGGGCGGACAAACGAAGACGGTCCCGTGTCGGGGGCGACACTGCCGTGAACGGGGGCGATGCCTCGGCCGCGATCAAGGTCTGATTCATGCGGGATCTCCCACTTCGATAATGTTGACGTCAGGATGGGGGACAGGGTTGAGGGCATGGTCTAACCGGATAACTCGGGATAAAACAACGGCTCCCAATAACGCCTGGTGGTGTCGTCACCCGGCTTAGTGGCGGACAGGGCGGGATTCGGTACTGGTGGCGACGGCAGGACGGGAAAGGGACCGGACGGATTGGGGACAGTCGCGCCGATTGGTTTTGGTAAGACACTCCCTGTAGCCGCCCAATGCACCAGCTCGAGGGACCCGTCCAGATGTTCGAGGATAGCGGTACAACTATCGACCCAGTCACCACAGTTCAGATAGGAAAGGCCATCGATTTCCTTCATCGCCGCGGAATGGATATGACCGCAAATCACACCATCCAGGCCGCGCATTCGGACCTGATGAATCACCGCAGCCTCAAAATCGAAGACAAAATTGACAGCTGTCTTTACCTTGCGCTTGGCGTAACCAGCCAGAGACCAATAACCCGGGAAACCGAGCACTCGCCGCAACCAAGAAAGGAGGATATTGAGACGCACCAACAGACTATAGGCATGATCACCAAGGATGGCCACCCAGCGGTGGTATTTGGTCACACCGTCGAAATCATCACCGTGCAGCAGCAGAAGACGCCGGCCATCGGCCAAGGTATGAACATAGTCGTAATGGACCTGAATGTTTCCGAATGAGATCCCTATATGTTCACGAGCCACCTCATCATGATTTCCAGGGATAAATACGACCTGGACGGACTTGCGCGCGCGCCGGAGAATCTTCTGAATCACCGTATTCTGGGGCTCGGACCAATAGGTAGTGCGGCGGCGCATGGCCCAAAAGTCGATGATGTCACCCAGCAGAAATAGATGCTGGCATTCATATTCACGCAAGAATTCAAGTAACTGGGATGCCTGACAGGCGCGAGTGCCCAGATGGACATCCGAAATGAACAGTGAACGTACCTGTGTTGTCATCGGCGCAATGCTACTAATTGGGATAATCCATGCTTACTGAATAGCAAGCAAGCCTAAATTATATTTGTTAAAACTCAGGGAAGAATTCATAGCGGAATCGTGAATCTGCTTTGAAGAATCGACGTGCCAGCGGTGCTTACCAAGTCCCAGACCTAATGGATCAGTTACTCACGGCGACCCATGACTATCATTGGTTGGTTACCCATTATTCATCGGGTCGTCATACCCATCTGGCAATGTATTTCAATCGAATGTTGATACGAAGGTAACTCATGTGGAACGTTTTGCCGACGACCTCGATCTGGCGCAATTCCGTAGTGATCAACTCACTGAACTGGCGATTGCCGCTCGGCGCATTCATCAGAGCACACACGCTGGGCGGGAATATTGTCTTGAATGTGGCTCTAAGATTCCTGAACTGCGCTTACATCATGTGCCGTCCGCTCTTAGATGTAGGCCCTGCCAGGAAGAACACGAAGCCTGTTCCCGATACACACGGACAAACTGATCCAGCCACGATGAATACATTGCTAGACCTCCTGTTACGAGTGGATCGCATCGGGCGGGCCCAGGAAAGTCACGCAGCGAACCCAAGTCGGCTCTACCTGCCACAGACCCACTTTTCGTGGCGTTCTTTACGGCGTACTCACCGACGGCGGGGCGGGTCGCCCTCACCTCCCTGGAACAAGTGGAGTGGTGTGGGCTACCAGCCTGGCGCAAGTGACTCACTGCCCTTGCCGCGGGGACCGGACTGGTACGAACCGTCGATTACCTGGAGCGCAAGTTCGGTGGCGTCCAAGGATGGGTTCATCATGCTGATCCGTGACATCACCGAATACCGATGGGCGGGGAAACAACTCCGGATCTGTGAAGGGCGGCACCGGCTGCTGGCCAAGAATGCCTTGGATGTCGTCTGGACCATCGAACCCGACGGCAACATCTCGTATCTCTGCCCCGTCATCGAGAAACCGCGGGGCCTTACCCCCGAGGAAGCGATGCCGCAACCCCTCGTGGCGAACCATCCACCGGATTTACTGGCCAGGAGCCGCGGCTACTTTCAGGAATTACATTCACGGGCCATGGCCGGTCTCCCCCTAGAGCCTGTCCGGGGGGAGTTGGAATATTCGTGTCAGGATGGGTACACCGTCTGGTGCGATGTCATGGTCCTCCCGCTGGTGGAACACGACGGTACTCTCCGCCAACTCCTGGGGGTGTCGCGGGACATCAGCGAGCGCAAACGCCACGAACTGGAATTGCGCCAGGCCCGGGACCTCGCCGAACAGGCCAACCAGGCGCTTCAGGCCGCCAACGCCGAACTTCAGCGCCTCGCCACCACTGATACGCTCACCGGCCTCTGGAACCGCCGCTTCTTCGAGACCCTCGTGGTCACGGAGATTCAGCACGCGGGGCGTTATGACGAACCCTTGTCCCTATTACTGTTCGATATCGACCACTTCAAGGCCATCAACGACACCCATGGGCACATGGCGGGTGACCAGGTGTTGATCGATTTGAGCCATCGAGTGCGGGATTACCTGCGTAGCGCCGATATGTTGGCGCGCTGGGGTGGCGAGGAGTTTGTTGTCATGCTACGGCATTGCGATGGCGCGGAGGCCCAACGCCTGGCGGAGGGGCTGCGGGCCCTGATCGCGGCGGAACCCTTCCCCGGGGTTGGCCGGGTCACCGCCAGTATTGGCGTGGCGGAATTTCGCTCGCCGGAAAGCGCCGATGCCTGGCTTAATCGCACCGATGATGCCCTGTACCAGGCTAAGGCGTTGGGACGCAATCGGGTGGTGTTTAGTGTCTGACCGCGATTCGGACTCAGCACTTAAGTAAGTTTCCCAAGCGATCCGCGCACCATCGCCAGTCTGACGAAACCCCAGAGGGTGGCTGACTGCTTACGCTCAAGTTCCACCCGGTCTTAATTCAAGCGAAAGAACATAGCCATTAGCCACTGAAAGCCGCAGACTCCTGCCTGTACCGGCTACCCCACATCCGCTGATCCACTCCCTTGAGGCGGAACTCACCGTTTAAGTTCAACAATCACATAGTCGCCTGTTAGTCAGTCTCCAGAACTGTGATTAATGACCTAGCCCTTGTCGTCGCCAAAAACCCAATGGAGATTGGCGACGTAGTTGAAAATCAGGGCTAGCGCGGACCCTAAGGCTACCCCCAGGACTGGGGTCTGACGAAACATATCCAGCGTCAGAAGACTGAGAACATAGATGCCGTAATTTATCCCGGCGCCAACCCCGTTGACGGACAGATAGTGCAGCCACTGGTTGAGGCTGGCCCCGCAAGAACCTTTGATAAAGGTGATACGACGATTAAGCCACCAGGTGCCGGTAGCCGCCACCAGATAGGAACCGAGCCGGGCGACGAATGGATCAAGCCCGGCCCCGCTAATGAGGAGTTGCAGGGTACCTGCATCGAGCGCAAAGCCAATCACACCCACCAGGCAAAACCGCAGAAATCGAGTGTTCAAAGCCCGTAACCGCGCCAATCGGTGAAGTAACATCCCTGTGGAAGAGCCAAATCCGGTCATAACAGCCAGGCGCCGTGGAAGCATGTCCCTCTCCTTTAGCGGCGCACACGCGGATGTCATTCGGCGGTGAGATAAATCAGGCGCCGCATTTCCTGCCGGCCCCGCGTCACTGTGTCCAGGATCAACCCGCAAGCCAGACTGAGGGCGGCAAGGATACCCATCCCGGTGGCTAGAATAGCGGTCGGAAAGCGCGGCACCATGCCGGTTTGCAGATAGGTGTACCCCAGCGGCAAGGCCAGACCGAGAGCCACCACCATGGCACTAACGGCGATCACCGAATAGAAGGTCAGGGGTCGCTCCAGACGATAGAGGTTGAGAATGGTTTGCAGGATACGCCAGCCATCACGGTAGGTGCGCAGCTTGCTGACCGAACCCTCAGGGCGCGAATTGTAAGGCGTAGCGACCTCACCCACTGGCATCCTGAGTTCCAGGGCATGGACGGTCAATTCCGTTTCCGTCTCGAAGCCATTGGCCAGGGCGGGGAACGATTTGACGAAACGACGCGAGAACACCCGGTATCCAGACAGAATATCGGTGAAGTGACGACCAAAGAGCGTGGTAACGACCCCGGTCAGCAGGGAATTGCCAAAACGGTGGCCGCGCCGATAGGCCGATTGTTCGCTGCTTTCCCGACAGCCCACCACCATGTCAAGTTGTTCACCGCGAGCCTTGGCGACCATCGCTGGGGCACTGGGGGCATCGTAGGTAGCATCCCCATCCACCAGCACATAGTAGTCGGCATCAATATCGGCAAACATGCGTCGCACCACGTTGCCCTTTCCCTGGCGGGCCTCGGTACGCACAACGGCACCTGCGGCACGGGCGGCCTCCGTGGTGCCATCCCGAGAATTGTTGTCATAGACATAGATCTCCGCCGCGGGCAGGGCGGTACGAAAATCCTTTACCACCCGGCCGATGGCCGCTGCTTCGTTATAGCAAGGTATCAGGACGGCGATTCTGAGACCGGCAGGGACGTTATTGCTGACCAGGGTCAAGGGGGCTTTATCAGCTCGTAACGGAATACTCATAGGATGATACTTAGGTGCAGGAGATGACTGCCTGAAGCAGCCAGGTCGTAATGAACCGCGATAATCCCATAGGGATATGATTGATCCATGAAATTCTTATGAAACTATCAAGAACAAGGGGCACGACATCTCTGTCCCCCTATGCCTGGCTACTCACCCTGATTATTCCTGTCCTCCTAGGCCTCCTGGGCCTGGCCCTGGGTAAAGACGCTGGCTGGGATTTTCAGAACTACCACTATTACAATCCTTTCGCCCTGCTTCATGACCGTCTCCATCAGGACATTGCGGTTGGTCACCATGCCACCTATTACAACCCAATCCCTTACCTGCCGCTCTATTGGCTGATCGATCACCTCAGCGCCCGCAGCCTTGGCTGGGTACTGGCCACGATCCATGGCCTGAATTTCGCGCTCCTCCTGTGGTTGGGCTGGTACCTCTTCACGACTCTGGCACCCAGGTCCCGTCTGCTGCTGGCCACTGCCCTGGCCCTGGCGGGCAGTCTGGGTGGCGGTGCCCTCACCGAGTTGGGTGGCACTTCCAACGACAACCTTATCAGTTTGTTTGTGCTGGCGGGATTGCTGGTCCTGATCCGGTATCAGACCCAGGTCTTTCAAGCGCGGGGCGGGCTGTTAATCACCGGGATCGCCGGTGTACTAATGGGTTCGGCGGCCGGACTCAAACTTGTGGCGGTGATTTATGCCGCCGGCTTCACCGCCGCCTTTGTGTTTCTGCCCCTGCCCGTGGGGCGCCGCATCGCGTTGCTCCTGGCCTTCGGCCTGGGAGAGGTTGCGGGCCTACTCCTCTTCGCCGGTCCCTGGATGCTGATCCTGTGGCGCGAGACCGGCACCCCCCTCTTCCCCTATTTCAATGACCTCTTTCAGTCGCCTTTGATCAACCCGACCTCCCAGCGGGATATGAACTTCGTCCCCGCCTCCCTGGTTGAGCGTCTCTTCTTTCCCTTTTATTTCAGCCTGGATTCCACCAAGGTCGCCGAGTTTGCCTTTCGCGACATGCACATCCTGATGGCCTTCGTGTTGATCCCGATTGCAGCCTTGTTCACGCTGATCCAGCGCCCGGATTCCCACCGGGGCTGGACCGCCAGCCTGCCAGGCCGCTACCTGTTGCTGGGGGGGAGCCTGAGCTACCTAGCCTGGCTGATCCTCTTCTGCATCTACCGTTATCTCATCCCCCTGGAGATGCTGGCCCCGCTGCTCATCGCCATCGCGGTGGGCACGATGCCCCTCACCGATCGCACCCGGCTGATCGCGCTAGCGGCACTCCTGGGGATCGCGCAACTGCTGGCCTATCCGGACTCCCAACGGCGACAGGCTTGGGGTGACCGCTACCTCGAAGTGGAGATCCCGCCGTTGGCAGGGGATGTGCCACGCCTGGTGGTGATGGCCGGCACGAGTCCCCTCGCTTACCTGATTCCTTATTTCCCGTCCCGCACCCACTTCCTGAGGCTCGATGGCTATCTGGTCTCCAGCCAGGATCGGACCGCGGGTCTGGCGATAGCGATGCACGTGCGGTTGGAGAAGCATGCGGGCCCGATCCTTGCCCTCTTTCAGCCGTTCGAGCGGGAAAGGCTCATGCAAGCCCTAGCTGCTTATGACTTAGAACTTGCAGACTCACCCTGCCAACAGGTGACCTCCAGCATTGCCGAGCCCCCCTTTCTCTGCGCCGTCAAGGCGATCAGACCCAGAGGTGAGTGACGGGGCGGCGGGTTAACGCCCCGGATACCGAATTCGAAAGAATTCGGTATCCTCCAGTTCAGGGCGTTGCATTCACCCCTCGGCGTGACGAGGTGGAGGAAGCACGGGGGCGGGGCGGGGAGCGCCGCCAGGCTTGAACTCCGCCACCGCCAGTTTGCGCAAGGTAGCCCGCCGCTTGACGAAGTGTTCATCCATCCGGCCAATGACCCCATCGAGGAAGCGGACCGTCTCGACGATATTAGGCCCCTTATTGAGCATGGCGCATTCAGCCATGATGCTCATGGCGGCATCGGAGACCTCGGCGCGCGAAGGGGCACCCTTCTTGGCCATGCCTTCCAGGATCTGGGTGGCCCAAATCACCGGCACATGGGCGGCCTCGCACAGCCACAGGATCTCCTGCTGCACCTCCGAGAGACGTTCGAAGCCCACCTCCACGGCCAGGTCGCCGCGCGCGATCATCACCCCCATCGGGGGCGAGCCAAGCCCGGCAAAGAGAATGTGCGGCAGGTTTTCGAAGGCCTGGCGATTCTCGATCTTGAGCACCACGCCCAGGTGATTGGCGCCGAGGCGATAGAGTTCGTCATGCAGGTGCCGGACATCCTCGGGGGCGCGCACAAAGGACAGGGCGACCATATCGACCAGCTTGACCAGAACCGGCAGATCCTCCAGATCCTTCGCGGTCAGGGATGACAGCGACAAAGCGGTATCGGGGAAATTGATGCCCTTTTCCGCCTTCAACTTGCTGCCCTGGGGACCCGTGTGGGTGATCCGCACCCAGATTTCCGCCCCGTCATTGGCTTGGGCGATTCCGCCGATCTTGCCGTCATCCAGCCAGACGCTCTCCCCCGGCTTGACCTGGTCAAAGGCCGCCGCCAGGGTGCAGTGGATACGGGCCGGTTCGATCACCCGCCCCGCGGCGTCACGCAACGCCTCACGCCCGGGCTCGTCGGCCCGGACCAAAATCAGCGTATCACCGGGCCGCAGCAGGATGGGCGTGATGATCTCCGGAAGGCCGCGGATGCAGGCCTCGCCCAGGACAACCTTGTCCCGACACGCCTGCAGGAGGGTACCGTCCGCGACATAGGCGGTCCGTAGGATCTCAGTGGTACAGGAAAGCCCCCGACAGCCGGTAATCATGAGGCGATGGGCCTGGCCCCGGGTATCGCTAAAGGCGAGTTGATCACCCTGCTGGAGGTTGGCCAGCAGGTCGCCCTCCAGCATCAGGGTGTAACGACATTCCGGTGGCGCGGGCTCGGCCCCGTCCAGCGGGGTCAGCCAGATCCTTCCCGGCGCCATCAGGTGGCCAAAGGGATCACGCTTGGGGGCCAGCCGCATGACACGGCCAACGGGCTGGAGTCGGCCGGTGCGCAATTTTGGCCCCGCCAGGTCAGCCTGGATACGGCACTGGCGTCCCACGGCGCGCTCCGCCTGGCGCAAGTTTGCCACCATCGCCCGCCAGGCGGCGGGGCCATCGTGGGCGCAGTTGATGCGCATCACATCCATACCCGCCAGCAGCAGGTCCTTGACCAGTTGGGCATCGGTCGCGGCCTCACTGGGCATGGTCACCATGATGCGCACGAAGCGGTCCTGGGGTGCCGGACCCAGCAAGGCCCGGGCATGATCGCGCAGCAGCAGGGGGCCGGTGCGAAAATCCACGGGTGGTTCGGGCAGGGGACCCATGGACTGGCCACTGAGGTCCTCGAGGATCGACATGACGGCGTCGAGGCTGGCCAGGACATGGGGCTCGATGACCCCGAGCGAGGAGAGCCCAAGCGCGCTCAAATCTTGCTGCAGGTCGCGGATATCATGTTGACGGATACTGAGATAGTGGAGCAGATTGCGGGCACTATGGCGGTGGCTGGGCTCGATCTGATCGATTTCCTCGGCGTGGGCCTGTTCGAGTCTGATGGCATCGTCACGCAAGGCCTTGAGCAAGGCGATGGGCCTTTGCAATTGCCGGGAGGTGGGTTTGATCATGAGGAAACCAGGGGG
>JAGVUH010000291.1 GCA_019136395.1 Gammaproteobacteria bacterium | reverse complement strand
TGCAACGACTCTTATCCCGGCGCTTTGATCCCCTGCCGCCCGAGGTGCTGGCCCGCATTGCCTCGGCTTCCGAGGAGGATATCAATCAATGGGTTGACCGGATCCTGGATGCGGATTGCCTTGAAGATGTCTTCCGCCCCTGAGCCAGCCCCCCGCTCCCTTTCCGTGCGGCGGTAAAGGGTCCCCCGCACCGCGGGGCGTTGCCACTCTCACGCTCCGGCCTACCCGGCGGCCACCCCCAAACCATCCGCCTCCTCATAATGCCGCACCGCCTTTGCCATCTGCTCGCGCATGACCAGACGCAACCCGGCCGGCGCCACCACCTCGACGTTATCCCCCAGCCCCAGCAGCCAGCGCAACAGGGCACCGGTCTATTGACACGGCGATGTGGTCGCTTTACGGCGAATGCATCCCCGCCTTGACGCGCCTTTTGGGGTCCGTGCGCCGGTCGAGATGATCCAGGACCAGGCCCAGCACCCAGATGACCAGGAAGTAGATGGCGGCCACCATGATCAGGGGAAAGAAGGCCTCGAAGGTCCGGCTGCGGATGATGTCACCGGCCTTGGTCAGGTCCTGGACGCCGATATAGCCGACGATGGAGGTCATCTTCACCAGGGAGATGAACTCCCCGCGATAGACCGGCAGGATGCGCCGCGCCGCCTGGGGCAGGACGATGTGGACGAAGGTCTGGACCCGGGTGAAGCCCATGGCGATGCCGGCCTCGGTCTGGCCCCGGTCCACGCCCTCGATCCCGGTGCGGAACATCTCCGAGACATAGGCGCCGAAGTTCATGCCGAAGGCGATGACGGCGACGAGCAACGGGTCGATGTTCACCGCGGCGAAAGCGACGTAGAAGATCAGCATCAGCAGCAGGAGTACCGGCAGCCCCCGGATCAGGAAGATGTAGCTGGAGCCGAACCAGCGCAGCAGGGGCTGCGGGGACATGCGCAGCCAGCAGACCAGGGCGCCGAGGAGAGTGCCGAAGATGGTCGAAGCCACCGAGATCACCACCGTGACCCAGAGGCCGGTGAAGATCAACTTCCAGCGCTGTTCGAGGATGAAGTTGGCCTGGAAGCTGGCCTGGAGCTCGGCGAGGAAACCCTTAGGGGCGCCGCCCTGCCCCGCGCCCTGGTCGGTGCCGGCCGCCACCGCCGCCGGACCTGCCCCCGCCCCCGCCGCGCCGGTAGTGGCGGCGGGCAGATTCTTCTTGGCGGGCAGATTCTTCTTCAGGGCCAGCACCACCGAGGAGACCTCGGCGTAAGGGGTGGAGAAGGCCACCTGTTTCTGGCGCTCGGGGGTAATCGCCAGGGCCGAGGCGATGAGGTCCAGCTTGCCGGAGGTCAGGGCCGGGATCAGGGCGCTGAACTCCAGCGGCTCCATCACCAGACGCATGCCCTCCCGGGCGGCGAAGCGACGCGCCAGTTCGATATCGAAGCCGACGTACTCGCCATCCATCATGCCGACATAAGGCAGGCCGACGAAGACCGAGGTCCCCAGCCGCAGGACCGGGCCCTCCGCGGGCAGGGGGATTTCCGGCATCCGGGCCTGGCGGGGGTCGCCCTCGAACCAGCGCTGGCGCATCTGGGCATGGGTGCCGTCCGCCAGGATGGCGGCCATGAAGCGGTCGAACCGCTCCCGCAGCTCCTGGTCCTCCTTGCGGAAGGCCGCGCCCTGGGATACCGGCAGGATGGGCTCGCCCAGCCGGCCGATCTCGGGGCTGGCCTGGAGGATCTCGGGGGCGCTGGTGGCGATGATGATGCCCGCGTCCACCTTGCCCGTTTTCAGGGAGGTGATCAGGTCGGCGATGCCGGTAAGATGGATGACCTGGGCCTCGGGGTAGGTGCGCGCCACGAACTGATCCTGGATGGCGCCGGCAAAGACGGCGATGCGCCCCCGGGCCAGGTCGTCGAGGGAGCGCCAGCCCCGGGGCACCCGCGGGTCTCCGCTCATCCCGCCCACTGGAGTCTTGCCGCCAGCGGCGCCAACGGGGAGGGAGCCGCCATCGCCAGTCACCCGGTCCTCGACGCCTTCGTCCTTGCCCGCCCCCGCCGCTTCACCGCGCGCTTCCGTGGTGGCCGCCAAAGCGGCCAGGTTTTCCCGCCGCACCAGGGCCGCCGAGTGCTCGTAATCGTAGGGGACGGAAAAGTCCACCTTCCCCTGACGCTCGGGGGTGATGGACAGGCGCGCCATGATCATGTCGATCTTGCCCACGGCCAGGGAGGCGATGAGGGCGTCAAACTCCATGGGCAGGATCTCCAGGCGCAGGCCCTCCCGGGCGGCGAACCGGCGCAGCAGCTCCATGTCGTGGCCGATGGGCTCACCCTTGGCCTGGGAGACATAGGGCAGGCCAATCAGGTAGGAGGTGCCCACCCGGAAGGTCTCGCCGGTCTCCGGCTGGGGGATGGCAGGCATGACCACCGTCTCGGGTTGATCGGTAAGCCAGCGGCGCTGGATGTCCTCCAGGGTGCCGTCCTCCCGCGCCGTGGCCACGAAGCGGTCGAAGCGCTGCCGCAGCCCGCTCTCGTCCCCCTTGCGGAAGGCGGCACCGATGGCCGTGTCATAGAAGTCATCGGCCAGGATTGCCAGGTCCGGGTTGAGCCGGGCGATATCGCGAATGCTCACCGCTTCGGTGATGGCGGCGTCCACCTTGCCGGTCTTGACCGCCAGGACAAAATCAGCCTGGCTGTTGAAGCGCAGGATCTCAGCCTCCGGAAAGGCCTTGGTGACGAAGAGGTCTTGGGCGGTGCCGTTGAACACGCCAATCCGCCCCTGGGTCAGCTTGCGCAGTGTCCCACTCCCCGCCGCGGCCGGTTTCCGGACACCTTCCCTGTCGGGCTCAGCCCCGACTGCCCCGGCGGGCGCACTCCCGCCAGCCTGTTGCCCCTGGGCAGCGGCTTCCGGCCTGCTGGCCGGCTGAGAGGCCTGGTCCGGCGCCGCGATGCGGTTGCGCAAGGCCAGTGCCACGCCATGGGTGGTGAGATAGGGCGTGGAAAAATCGATGGACTTGAGCCGCTCTTCGGTGATGAAAATACCATAGCTGATCAGGTCGACCTTGCCTGAGACCAGGGACGGGATCAGCGAGCCGAAATCCAGACCGCGAAATTCCAGCGCCAGGCCCTCCTGGCTGGCAAAGCGCTGCAACAGTTCGATGTCTAGGCCTAGGTACTGGCCCTCCCGCAGGGTAACGTAGGGCAGGTCGCCGATGACGACGCCAGCGACCAGTGTGCCTTGCGGGGCCGCGGGCGGGGGGATAACCGGGTGATCGGGGTTTTCAAGGTCGGTCTTCAACCAGCGCTCGGTCATAGCCGCGAGTTGACCGTCCCGGCGCAGCGTGTCCAGGAAGGCGTCGAAACGCTGACGCAATGCCTGGCTGTCCTTGCGAAAGCCGACTCCCAAACCGTAGTGGCCGAGGCCTCCGCTCAGGATACCCAGTTCCGGGTTGGTCCGCAGGGGGTCCATGGCCTTGTACTGGTCGGTGATAGCCACGTCCACCTTACCGGACTTGAGGGCCAGGTACATATCCGCGGCGGTTTGAAAGCGGGTGATCCGTGCCCGCGGAAAATGCTGTTGGAGGTAAGGGTCGAACACGCTGCCGAGGACGACGGAGAAATGGCCTTCGGCGATGTCATCCAGACCCCGCCAGAGGGTGTCCTCCACCACTTCCGCGGCCGACGGGACGGAAGCGGGTGGGGATGCCGTCGGACTGGCCAGCCGGCTCTTGAGGATGACCGCCGCGGCCTGGCCCTCGCCATAAGGGGCGGAAAAGTCCACCGCCTTGGCCCGCTCCGGGGTGATGGCCAGGCCATCGGTGATCAGATCCACCTTGCCCGCGGCCAGGGCCGGGATCAGGGCGCCGAAGTCCAGGGACTGGATCTGGAAGGCGATGCCCTCCTCGGCGGCGAAGCGTTGCAGGATCTCGAGATCGAAGCCTACATAGCGCCCGTCCTTGAAGGCGACGTAGGGCAGGTCGGCCACGGACACGCCGAGCACGTAG
>JAGVUH010000603.1 GCA_019136395.1 Gammaproteobacteria bacterium | reverse complement strand
CCACCGCGGCCGGGGACGATCTCGGGGTTGACCCATTGACAACCATGAGCCATGGATACCCTAACCGAGGGCCTTTCGGTCGCGCCGGCACATCCCCGCGCATGAACTAGAACCTGGCGCCCCTTGGGCACCGCTGCTGGAAGATTGAGGCATGAACCAAGACATCATCGGTCGCTGCTGGCAATGTGGCCGCGACCTGAGCAAAGCGGATTACGGCCGCGAGGCCCTCTGCCTGGGTTGTGGCAAGGCGACCCGGGTGTGCCGCAACTGCCGCCACCATGCCCCGGGCAAGCCCAACGACTGTCGGGAACCCATGGCGGAGGAGGTACTGAACAAGGAACGGGCCAATTTCTGCGAATTCTTCGACCCAGGTGATCGCCATGCCGGCGTTCCCAAGACCACGAGCGCGGCGGAACTGTTAAAACGGGCGAACGACCTCTTCAAGTAGAAGCAGCTCGGAGCCAGGCGGGGTAAGGGGGATTCCATGGTTACCAGTCGGCAGTGCCATGGAACAAGGCCAGCCAGTAGGTGATATGGCGGGCCCCAAGGGGCAACTTAGCATCCCTATTGGCTAAGACGGAAGATCCAAACCGGATTCCAGAAATCCAGCTTCTTATTTCTCGTGGGGTTGGGGGGACACATCCCTGTGTCATTGGCCATGACGTACATGGCCGGATTTCCAAAGCACAAGGCGCGCTTCGAAACCCAAAGGGCTGGGGGGAATTACTTCATCCCGGACATACCACCCATGCCGCCCATGCCAGACATACCGGACATGCCGCCCATGCCGCCCATGCCAGACATACCGGACATGCCGCCCATGCCAGACATACCGCCCATGCCGCCCATGCCAGACATACCGGACATGCCGCCCATGCCAGACATACCGCCCATGCCGCCCATGCCAGACATACCGCCCATGCCGCCCATGCCAGACATACCGGACATGCCGCCCATACCACCCATGCCGGACATGCCGCTCATACCGCCCATGCCGCTCATGCCGCTCATGCCTGACATGCCGTTCATCGCCGTGGCGACACCGGAACCAGCGAAGGTCAGGGTGATGATGCTGGCAAGGACGGTCTTCTTGATCATGCTCATAACGTGGTTTCCTCAATTTGTGGTTGTGGAGGCGACGGAACTTATTGTTGGGTTTTACCGCCGCGGAATTCTGTCAGCCGACACTAATTGTCGACGAATGAAGTTTATGAGTCTCCTCGCCCCCGTAAAATGTCAATTTGTCACAAGCAGCGAGTCACTTCACCATGGCTACAGCAACCGCCGGTCCATGGGCAGCGGCCAAACCGGCACCCACCCGCGATGTGGCCGCGGAGCCGTTGGAACGTCTCGCCCTCCCTCCACCGGATGCTAGAGCTTATGCTTCTTCAATAAGCGGTAGATACTGCGTTCACTCACATCCATGACCTCCGCCACTTTGCCGCGGTGCCCCATGAACTTGCCGAGGAGCAGGCGCACATACTCCAGCTCCAGCTCCTCCAGGGTGGGGTTGTGGTCGAACTTGAGGCTGAATTCGAGGTTGGAGCGGTTGGCGAAGGCCAGATGTTCGGAACGAATCAGGTTGTTGTCTCGGGAGAGGATGATTGCCCGTTCGATGACGTTCTTGAGTTCCCGCACATTCCCCGGCCAGTCGTAAGCCGTGAGCTTGCGGATGGCCTCGGCGGCAATGCTCTTGTTGATGCGCCGGCTGAAGTTGTGATTGCGGATGAAGTGGGCGGCCAGATAGGGGATGTCATCCCGGCGCTCCCGCAGGGGGGGGGTGTCGATGACGAAGGCGCTCAGCCGGTAATAGAGATCCGGGCGGAAATTGCCGGTCTCGCTGAGCTGGCCCAGATCACGGTTGGTGGCGGCGACGACCCGGATATTGGCCTGGAGGTCGCGGGTGCCCCCCAGGCGGCGGAAGACCCCGGTCTCCAGAACCCGCAGCAATTTGGCCTGGATGCTGGGGCTGATCTCGCCGATCTCGTCGAGGAAGAGTGTGCCGCCCTCGGCGCCCTCGATGAGGCCGCGCTTCTGCTTGTCGGCGCCGGTAAAGGCCCCCCGCTCGTGGCCGAACAGTTCGGACTCGAAGAGCTTTTCCTGGAGGGTACAGCAATCCACGGCCACGAAATTGCGTTTGGCGCGGTTACTCTGTTCGTGAATGGCGCGCGCCACCAGTTCCTTGCCGGAGCCGCTCTCACCCTGGATCAGCACCGTGATGTCCGCGGGCGCCACCGCCTTGATCACCTCCTTGACCCGCTTCAGCGGGGTGCTGATGCCGATCATGAAACTGGCCACCGCCTCGCGGGCCTGGAACTGATCTCGGCAAAACTGGTGGTCAATCCGCAACAGGGCATCCGCCAGGGCGCGTTGGACCACCAGGATCAGTTCATCCGGGCTGACGGGTTTGAGCAGATACTCGAAGGCCCCGGCCTTCATGGCCTGAACGGCATCGCGCACCGACCCATAGGCGGTCAGGATGATGACGGGCTGATTCTTGGCCAGCTCCGGCAGACGCTCCAGGCTGTCGCCATCCGGCAGACGGACGTCGGTGATGATGAGGTGGGGCTCATGATCACGGAGGTGGTCGTCCGCGTCGCGCCAAGTGGCCACGCCCGTCACTTCATAATCCTGGGCCCGCAACTGGGTGACCAGCAGGCGATTGAGGACGGCGTCGTCTTCGATGACCAGGATGCGATTGGACATGATTCAGGTCTCCTGGGCGTCGGCGTCGGGAAAGCTCAGGCTGACCCGGGTGCCCTGAGCCAGCACGCTCGCGAGGGTGATGGTGCCATCGTA
>JAGVUH010000062.1 GCA_019136395.1 Gammaproteobacteria bacterium | reverse complement strand
CAGGCCGTAGACCGCCTCGGTGGGATAGGCCACCACCCCGCCCCGCCGAATCCAGTCGGCCGCCAGGCGCAGCCGGTGAGCAAGACCCCCATCCACCGCGCTGGGCGGGGCCAGGACCCGATCCGCGCCACCGGTGGGAGACCAGGATGGCGGCGGGGGCCAGGCCAGGGGGGGCGTAAGTCCCGACCCTGGCCTGGCCGGCTGGGCCATCGGCGTGGCGGTATGAATCATCGGCGTCACGGGCGAACAGGGCACGACGGGATGTCCCGAGGACCGGGACAGGCTCCGAGCAGCCATCCGCCAGCCCTCGGCGCGGGGGAGGAAAGCTGTTTTTTCACGGCTGGTCAGGCAAGACCCCCGTTCCCCTGCCCAGTTTGCCCCCCGGCCCGTGGCAGGTCCTGATCATCCAGGTGCTCGCTGTGCTTGCACTCCGGCTGGGGACAGACGATCTCGGCGCCCTTGGTCTTGGTGACCTTGAGGGTGAGGATGGGCCAGCCGCAGCGGGGACAGGGCCCGGCCACCGGCTCGTTCCAGGTGGCGTAGTTGCACTTGGGGTAGGTGGAGCAGGAGAAGAAGATCTTGCCCTTGCGGGACTTCTTCTTCTGCAGGGTGCCCTTGCCGCACTGGGGACAGGTCACCCCGGTGTCCTCGGGACGCTCCAGGGGCTCGATATGCCGGCACTTGGGGTAGCCAGTGCAACCGATGAACTTGCCGTACTTGCCGCGCTTGATCTGCAAGGCGGAGCCGCAGTCGGGACAGGCGCGTCCCTCCAACAGTTCCGGGGCGACGGGCTCCTTGTCCTTGCCGTCCCCCAGGTCCCGGGTGTAATCGCACTCGGGGTACTTGGTGCAGCCGACGAACCGGCCATGGCGGCCCAGGCGGATCGATAGGGGGGCGCCGCACTGGGGACAGGCCTCGTCCATCGCCTCCTGGGTCACGTCGCTGCGCTTGACGTGTTCCTCGATGTGATCGATGCGCTGCTTGAAGGGTTGCCAGAACTGCTCCAGCAGCGGCACCCACTCCTCCTCACCCCGGGAGACGGCGTCGAGCTCGTCCTCCAACCGGGCGGTGAAGTCGTAGTCGACATAGGCGGTGAAGTGCTCGGTGAGGAAGCGGTTGACCACCCGCCCCACGTCCGTGGGCAGGAAGCGCTTCTGGTCCAGGAGCACGTACTCCCGTTCCTGGAGGGTGGAGATGATACTGGCGTAGGTCGAAGGACGGCCGATGCCAAACTCCTCCAGGGCCTTGACCAGGCTGGCCTCGGTGAAGCGCGGCGGCGGCTCGGTGAAGTGCTGTTCCGGGCGGATGCCCAGCAGGTCCAGCCGCTCGCCCTCGACCAGGGGCGGCAACTGGCGCTCCTCGTCGTCGTCCGCCTCCCGAGCGTCGTCGCGCCCCTCCAGGTAGACGCGCATGAAGCCGGGGGAGGCGACGTGGGAGCCGGTGGCGCGGAAGAGGTTGCCCGGCCCGGCCCCCAGATCGACGGCCACCTGGTCGATGAGGGCATGCTCCATCTGGCAGGCCAGGGTGCGCTTCCAGATCAGTTCGTAGAGGCGCGCCTGCTCCTTGGTGAGGTGGGCGGCGACCTCCGCCGGCAAGCGGCGAATGGAGGTGGGACGGATGGCCTCGTGGGCCTCCTGGGCGTTCTTGGCCTTGGTCTTGTAGCGGCGCGCCTGGTCCGGCAGGTGATCGGCGCCGTAGCGCTCGGCCACGTAGCCGCGAATCTCCTCCAGGGCCTCGTTGGCCAGGTTGACCGAGTCGGTGCGCATGTAGGTGATCAGGCCCACGGCACCGCCGCCGATGTCCACCCCCTCGTAGAGCTGCTGGGCGACGCGCATGGTGCGCTGGGCGGTGAAGCCAAGCTTGCGCGCCGCCTCCTGCTGGAGGGTGGAGGTGATGAAGGGCGGCGCGGGGTTGCGCTTGCGCTGCTTGCGCTCGATGCGCTCGACGCTGAGCTGGCCCCCGGCGGCCTGGATCAGGCCCTGTTCCACCGCCCGCGCCCGGGCCTCGTCGCCGATGGTGAACTGCTCGACCTTGTCGCCCTGGTACTGGATGAGCCGGGCCTCGAAGGCCTTGCCCTCCTTGGCGGTATCGGCCAGGACTGTCCAGTACTCCCGGGTCTGGAAGGCCTCGATCTCCTGCTCGCGCTCGACGATCAGGCGCAGGGCCGGGCTCTGCACCCGCCCGGCGGAGAGGCCGCGGCGCACCTTTTTCCATAGCAGGGGCGAAAGGTTGAAGCCCACCAGGTAGTCCAGGGCGCGGCGCGCCTGCTGGGCGTTGACCAGGTCGGTGGACAACTCCCGGGGGTTGGCCACCGCCTCCTGGACCGCGCGCTTGGTGATCTCGTTGAACACCACCCGGTAGACCGGCCGCTGGCCGAGCTGGCGGCGGCCCTTGAGCAGCTCATAAAGGTGCCAGGAGATGGCCTCGCCCTCCCGGTCCGGGTCCGTCGCCAGGTAAAGGCTGGCGGCGTCCTTGAGCTTGCGGGCGATGGCCTGAACATGCTTCTCGTTGCGCTCGATGACCTGGTACTGCATGGCGAAACCCGCCGCCGGGTCCACCGCCCCCTCCTTGGGCACCAGGTCGCGCACATGGCCGTAGGAGGCCAGGACCTCGAAGTCCGGACCCAGATATTTCTTGATGGTTTTGGCCTTGGCGGGGGATTCGACGACGACCAGATTCATGGGTTAACAAGCATCCAAGCGGGTTGGGGATTCAGGGGAGACGCATCCGGACCAAGGGGCGGCCAGGGGCGCGGGGGGTGACATATTCCAGGTTCCCTAGCAAAAACGATTGCCCGGCATGACGTCAAGAGGG
>JAGVUH010000500.1 GCA_019136395.1 Gammaproteobacteria bacterium | reverse complement strand
TCTCGCGCTCGGGCCTGGACCGCTGCCTGCGCCGCCACGGGGTGTCCCGACTGGCGGACCTGGTGCCGCGCGAAGCGCCCGAGACCACGCCGTCCAAGGCGTTTAAGGACTACGTAGTGCGTACCCATGGCAACACCTTAAAGCGTAGGGGTGTTGCACTTGATTCTAAACTGCGCCGAGAATATCCGAACATTTTGATATTTTTTTAGAAAGCTCTGCCAACCGAACTCCGAGTATCTCCGGCTATACGAAACGTGTAGCCCGACAAGTTTCATCGTTAACAAAAAATCAGTCCGACTGCCCAAAAGAAAACCAGTAATTCCACTGACAAGGTTCTCAAGGGTATCTCTGGCTGGACCTTGTGAACGGCAAAATGAGTTGTTGAACAAGCACGCAAAGATGATCGTAGTAACTAAGCAAGAAAAAAGTCCGGTTTTCATGATCCTCATCAATACACCTTCGACAACCTGTGCCACAGTTGCGTGAGAACTGGCATCTTGTTCCCAGCATGCCTCTCATCAGTCACGTATCACTTGGCTGCGGTGCTCAGACCCCCGCTTTAGGGTGCTGCTTCAAGCAGTGGCTTGGCCAGAGGGCATCTCGATTCAGCTCTGGTCAGTAACGCAATCACCCCATCCATGGTATTGGACCCCGGCAAGCTGGTGACACCGCTTATCAGGCAGAGGTTGCAAATGAACCGTCGTGAATTTCTCCGCCAAATCATACTGGCAAGTGCGTTGGCCGGACTGGCTACCCGAGCCGTCGCCAAACCCGTCTATATTCATCACGGCTTCGGCGTACAGGCTGCACCCCGAAAGGTCGTCTTCATCAGCGACATTCATCTTAGCGCTGATCCCAACACCTCCTGGATTTTTGAGCATATCGGCCCACTGGCCAATTTTCTCCTCACGCTCAACGCTCGCCAGGACATCTCCGAACTGGTGATCCTGGGCGATCTGCTGGATGATTGGATGGTGCCCATTGATGATGTGCCGAGTACGTTTCAGAACATTCTGGAGGCTGATCACAACGCCCCCGTGGTCGCGGCATTACAGGCAATATGTGACAACCCCTTCATTCAAGTCACCTATGTGACCGGCAACCACGATCTGCTATCTTTTGAATCGGCAGCCAAGAATCTGATTGAAGCTACTTTTCCCGGAATCATTATTTCATCCGAAGCCCCCGGCCTGGGAGACTATACGATGGATAATGTCCTCTGGGCTGAACATGGCCATCGCTATTCGCTGTTTAACTCCCCAGACATCTGGAGCCATAAAGGTAGTCACCTGCCTTTGGGTTACTTTGTTACCCGCTTGGTGGCCTCCCAATCTGAAGCGGATGGAACGTTCTATACTTCCCCTGACATCATCGAACAATTTGTCAATGCGCAGCTTCTGGGTTTACGAAAATCTACTGACCGCGATCTGTTGATTGCGGCAATCTTTAACGCCATTGCCCTGTGGGCCGGAAAAGGACCCAGGGATACCTTTATCATGGAGGACAAGGATGGGTTCATGACCGATCCCAGTGTCGCGGAGATTACTCGCCTGTATTCACCGATTATGACCAAGTGGTCCAGTCGGCAAAATATTGTGCTGCCGGATATGGCCTTGCTGAACGAAGTGGGTTACATGATCAACAGCGCGCTGCTGTTGTTGAACATGCCAGCAAAAATCAAGCAGTATTACCCCTTTACCCCGCGTATCGTGTTGTTCGGGCATACGCATAAAGCCTTTTTCTGGCAGCGTAGCGTCTGGCCAAGCGCGATTTACGTCAACACCGGGACCTGGATTGACAGTAAGCCGATGACCTGGGTAGAAGTTGATATCAAGTCGTTGCTCTTTAATCGTCGCAGTTACACGGTGTCCCTGTGGTACGCAGGTCAGAGTTCACCTAGCAAGAGAGGCACAATCATCGTGTAAGCTCAGGATGCTGGCGTTGGGGACCCTGACAGGAGAATATGCGAACGGTGGGGCCGCAAGGCGTGATTGGGGACGGAACGATCGGAAGGTCAAGCGCGATAAGCGGGGAGACCTGGCGGCGGCGGTGACCGCCGCCAGGAGTCAGAACCCTCATAGGAGCGTCGGTGCAGCGTGTGGACAGGGCTAAGGTGATGATCTTGTGGCACCGCCGGGAAACCAGGCGGCAACTGAGAACACCAACGGGCACCTAAGGTGATGACCAGACCGGACCGGGAGCCCGGGGTAATGCCCGGGGGACCAAAGGGGGGTAGGAAGGTTGATCCGTAAGCTTCAGCAACGACGGAGGCGAAATGCCGAGTGCGCCAGTGCCGGAAACGGCTAAACAAGCATACGACACCCGCGACCGCCGCCAATGGGGGTGGGTAGAGCCGACGGGGTGGAGCGAGCGGATGTTGGCGGCCCTGGTCAACGGGGTCATGGGAGGCAAGTGGCCGCTGGCCCAATGCCTTCTTCGCTGAGCGGGGGCATTTCACCATGACCGAAGCGCACGCCCTGGCGCGCCAATCCCGATGAGGAAACAACCGACTGGAGAGCCGTGTGCGGGAGATCCGCTTGCACGGTTCGGAGGGAGGGGAGGCGAAAGCCTTCCCTACCACTATGGTTACTTATCCAAGATGCACCGCAAATCAGTCACCTTACAACTCCTTAATATGATTGCTTTACCAATGAATAAACAGTCGGCATCAAAAATCGAAACGCCGTATCCTGACGTTTCCGAGTCTACAGCGATGTAATGCGTACCATACTGGAGCACAGAACCATCATCAATTGGATTCAAGAAGCTTGGGCCACTGGAGGTATATCCAGAGTCTATCACTAATTCGCCACCCT
>JAGVUH010000669.1 GCA_019136395.1 Gammaproteobacteria bacterium | reverse complement strand
TCGTGCAGCATGTGCCGCGCCACCACGTCCCGGGAGAGAAATTCCGCCAATTGGCCGAAGGTCAGGGCGCCGCGCTCGACCTCGGCGCGCAGGTCGAGGGCCCGCTCGACCAGCCGCTGGTGCAGCCCCGCATGCCGTTCCAGGTCGGCGTAACCGTGGCGGCGCAGGATCTCCTCCTCGTGGGCGAAGTGGCTGGTGACCAGGTCGAGGAGGGCATCCAGGGTCGGGAGCAGATGCGCCGGGGCCGGGTCGATGATGGCGAGATCGAGCAACTGGTTGGCCAGGCGAAACAGTTCGCGGTGCTCAGCGTCGATGACCGGTTCACCGCACTCATAACTGGGCCGCCAGATCAGGTGCAGACTCGCCGCGTCCTCGAAGGTCCGGGCCGCCAGATTGTGCCAGTCCCGGTCCTGGGGCCAGTCGCGGAGCCAGGGCAAGACCTGATCCGCCGGCAGGGGCCGGGAGATGCCGTAACCCTGGGCGTACTGACAGCCAAGCTGATGGAGCATGATGCCGATCTCCAGGGATTCGACACCCTCCGCCAGTACCGGCCGGGGCAGGGCCTTGGCCATGCGCAGCACCCCCTCGACGATGGCCAGGTCCTCCGGGTTGTCGAGCATGTTGCGGACGAAGTGCCGGTCGATCTTGACGATGTCGATGGGCAACTGGTGGAAGTAGGCCAGGGAGGAATAGCCGGTGCCAAAATCATCCAGGGAGAAGCGCACCCCGAAGTCCCGGCAGGCGCGCATGACCTGGGCGGCGGCGACGGAATCGTCCAGGGCGGCGACCTCGAGGATCTCGATCTCCAGGCGCACCGCCTCGCCCTGCCGCCGGTGGTGGGCAAGGGTGCGGGCGATGAATTCGTAGAAACTCGCCTCCTGGATCTGCCTTGGGCTGATATTGACGCTCACCGAAAGATCCACGCCCTGCTCCCGCCAGGCCTGCTGCTGGGCTAGGGCGGTGGCGATCACCCACTCGCCCAGGGCGATATCCAGCGGGGTGTCCTTGATCTGCGGCAGGAATCGGTCCGGAGCCAAGAAGCCCTCGCGGGGGTGCTGCCAGCGTACCAGCGCCTCCAGACCGATGACCTGGCCGTCAGCGAGATTGACCTTAGGCTGGTAATGAAGCAGCAACTGACCGGTTTCCAGGGCCTGGGCGAACTCCTGGCGCCGATGCCGGCGTTGCCGCTCCTCGTAGTCCTGGATCGGGTCATAGAGGTGATAGCCGCCCTTGTTGCCGCCCTTGGCCTTGAACAGCGCCTCGTGGGCGTGCTGGAGCAGGGCATCCGGCCCGGCATGGTCGGTGGGGAAGATGGTCAGTCCCAGGCTGGCGGAGAGGTGTAGGCGATGGCCCTCGACCTCCACCGGCAGATTGACCTGGCGGAGGAGCCGTTGTGCCGACTCCAGGGCATCGAAGGGTGAGTCCAGCCCGGTGAAGAGAATGCCAAACTCGTCGCCCCCGACCCGCGCCACCCCGTCCCGCTTTCGCAGACTACCCTGGAGACGTTGGGCCAGGGCCAGCAGCAAGGCATCGCCCAGGGCCCGGCCATAGCTGTCGTTGATCGGTTTGAAATCATCCAGATTGAGGTAGCAGACCGCCACCAACTGGTTGGCGCGGGTCGCATGGTCGATGGCCCGCTGCAAGCGTTCGGTCAGTTGGGCGCGGTTGGGCAGGCCGGTGAGGGGGTCATGGTAGGCCAGGTACTCGATGCGGGCCTGGGCCTGCTTCTGGGCGGTGATGTTGCGACACAGCCCCATGAGCGCCGGCTTGCCGTCATAGAGGATGCGGGTCGCGCGCACCTCCACCGTCAGGTCACGGCCAGCGGCGGCGCGATGCCGGGTCTCAAAGGTGACCTGTCCCTGCTCGGCCAGGCGGGCAATGCGGCCGATGGCATGGACCGCCTCCTCGGGGGTGTCGATGTCGGTGATATGGCGCTGGAGGAAGGCCTCGCGGGAGTAGCCGTACTGGCGGCAGGCCTGTTCGTTCACATCGATGATCTGGCCGTCCAGATTGATGATCAGGATGGCCTCCGCCGAGTGGTCATAGATCAGACGGTAGCGCTCCTCGCTGGCCTCCAGGGCGGCATAGGTCGCACGGACCTCGGCCGTCCGGGCCTCCACCTGGCGCTCCAGGTCGGCGCTGAGTTCCCGATAGCGGTTCTCACTCTCCCGCAGGGCCAGTTCCGCCTGCTTACGGTCGGTGATGTCGTCGGTCACCACGTTGATGCCGATTACCTGACCGGAAGCATCCTTGAGGGGATAGAAGTGGCCGATCCAGGTCCGCGGCTTCCCGGGTTGCGCCGGGGTCTCGGAGATGGACTCGTGGTCCAGCAGGGGCTCGCCGGAGTCGATGACCCCCCGCAGCAGGGGGGCCATGACGTCGGCCACGGCGGGGATCATCTCGAAGATGCTGTGACCGATATGCTCGGCGACCGAGGCGCCATTCAGCCGCGCCAGGCGTTCGTTGATGCGGACGAAACGCAGGTCACGATCCACCACGCACAACCCCACCGGCGCGGTGGCGTAGACCGCCTCGATCTCTTCCAGCTGGCGACGGGCCCGTTCCTCGCTGAGGGTCAGCCGTTCCTCGGAGTGCAGACCCTCCGCGAGGTCCTGGGGTGTGTTGGAGGCGGTGGGATGTGGTTCCTTCATCGTTCAAGCCCATGAGATCTTGCCGGAGAGAGACGGATCCTGCTCAGCAGGATGCCCTGAGGAGTATACGACCCTGCAGCCGCGGATTGGGGTTGCGGGACACAAGGCCCATAATAAGGTCCTGGCAAACAGAGCAGCACCCGCAGCAGAGGTAGGTCCCTGTGGAAGAGAAATACGTCGACGTCGCCATCATCGGTTCCGGCACCGCCGGGCTCAATGCCATGGGCCAGGTCCGGCGGGCCGGCAAGACCTTCGTCCTGATCAATGGCGGTGAGCCAGGCACCACCTGCGCTCGCGTCGGCTGCATGCCCTCCAAGGCCCTGATCCAGGTCGCCGACGACCTCCATACCGCCGGACGCCTCCCGCGCTATGGCGTGACCGGCGGCGAGAACCCGCGCCCCGATGGCCCCACCGTCCTGGAGCACGTCCGCCACATCCGTGACACCCTGGTCGATCGGGTCCTGACCAACAGCACCGACGGCATGGCCGCGGACGTCTTCCTCCAGGACTATGCCCGGCTCCTGGAGCCGACCCTCATCGCCGTCGGCGACCAGCGCATCCGCGCCGGGGCGGTGGTCATCGCCACCGGCTCCCGGCCCCTGGTGCCGGAGGCCTGGCGCGCCTTCGGCGACCGCATCCTTACCAGCGACGACATCTTCGAGCTGGAAGACCTGCCAGCGTCAGTGGCGGTGATCGGACTCGGGGTCATCGGCCTGGAACTGGGCCAGGCCCTCCGCCGCCTGGGGGTCGCGGTCACCGGCTTCGACCAGCTTGACACCCTCGGCGGCATCAGCGACCCGGAGGTCCTGGCCCAGGCCCGGGAGATCCTCGGCAAAGAGTTCCCCCTGCACCTGGGCCAGCCGGCGACCCTCGCCGAGGCGGAGGACGGCCGCCTGCGGGTCAGCGCCGGCGAGGTCAGCCTTGAGGTGGACAGAGTGCTGTGCTGCATCGGCCGCACCCCCAACGTCGCCGGCCTGGGGCTGGAGTGCCTGGGCCTGCCCCTGGACCGTCGCGGCCTGCCGCCCTTCGACAACCGCACCATGCGCGTCGGCGACCTGCCGGTCTATATCGCCGGCGACGTGGACGGCGAGCGGCCGATCCTCCACGAGGCCGGTGACGAGGGCAAGATCGCCGGCTACAACGCCGCCCGCCAGGGCAACACCGCCTTCCGTCGTAAGACCTCGCTGGCCATCATCTTCAGCGATCCCAACATCATCGCCGTCGGCGCCCGCTTCAGCGAGCTGGACCCGGCCACCACCGTCACCGGTCAGATCCGCATGGCCCCGGTGGGCCGCGCCCTGACCATGGGCAAGACTCAGGGCCTGCTGCGGGTCTACGCCGATCGGGCCAGCGGCCGCCTGTTGGGCGCGGAGATGATCGGCCCCAAGGGCGAGAACTTGGCCCACAGCATCTGCTGGTGCATCGAACTGGGCCTGACCGTCGGCCAGATGCTGCGCCTACCCTTCTACCACCCGGTCATGGAGGAGGCCCTGCAAGCGGCCCTCTACGATGTCTATCGCCACGTGGATGCCAAGAACCCGGGTGGCCTGCTGGAGCTGGAGGAGCTAAGCGACTGAATCTACTCTGCCGCTACCCAAGCTTCACACCACCTTAAGGAACACCCGCATGCCGCCCTTGCCCGATAACATGCCCGCCCCCCTTCGCCAGTTCATCGCCCGGATGCGCGAGATTCGTCAGTTCCGGGTGGAGAACGGCCTGCGGGATACCGTCGCCACCGCCCGGGAGGCCCTGGAGGCCATCACCCGCCCCTTCCAGAGCCGCATCCCCGAGATCCCACTGATCCGCGACGAATTGATTCCGGGGCCGGACTACGAAGTGCCCGTCCGTCTCTACCACCCCGCCCCGGAGGCCAGGCCCGACCAGGCCCCTGGGGTGGCGCTCTTCGTCCACGGGGGTGGTCACATCTCCGGCAGCCTGAGCATCTACGATCCCATCGCGCGCAAACTGGCGGCGGCCTCGGGCTGGCTGGTCTGCTCCCTGGATTACCGGCTCGCCCCCGAGTGCCCCTACCCCTGCGGCCTCCAGGACCTGATGGCCTGCATCAAGGGGATCTTTCCCCTGCTGGCCTCTCAGAGCCGGCCCCTGCCCTTCAGCCGCCGCCTGGCCCTGATCGGCGACAGCGCCGGCGGCGCCCTCTGCGCCAGCGCCGCCCACCTCGCCCAATACGAGCCAGGCGTGCGCATCGAGCGCCAGGCCCTCATCTATCCCAGCCTGGATTACACCCTGTCGCAGCCCTCGACGACAACCCTGGGGGAGGGCTGGATTCCCGAGCGCCAGCGCATCATCTGGTATTTCGACCAGTATTTCCGCCATGCGGAGGATCGCCGGCAGGCCTCGCCCCTGTTCATGCCCCTGACCACCGACTATCCCACTACCCTGGTCATGACCGCTGAGTACTGTCCCCTGCGCGACGAAGGCCGGGTCTATGTCGAGCGGCTACAAGCGGCAGGCATCCCGGCGGTGCTCGTCGATTTCCCCGGCATGGTCCACGCCTTCGTGAACCTGGAGGACCTGGCCACCGAGGCTTGCGCGGACCTGTACCAACGCATTGGCGAATTTTTTGAATAGCCGGCGTATCCCCGATTGGGAACCAGGCGATCGAGATGCGAAACCCCAGGCTCAGGACTCGTAATCGCGCAACTGCTGCACCAGTTCCTTTAACTGCTCCTTGAACTCGGAGAGGAGCTCCGGGGCCGGTTGCGATTGGCCCCCATCGACCTGATCCACCAGTTTGGCGGCCAAGGCATGGAGGCGATGATGACGGGCATGAAGGAAGGGGTAGGAAGGCTTATCGCCATACCGGGCCTTGCCGATTCCCTGGTACCAGCGGCAGAACTGGGTGCCATATTCGTCCAGCGTGGGCAGGGTTGCACCCTCCTCACCACGCAGGTAAGCCTCTAACTCCTCGGCCCAATGACTCAGACTGAAGATGGCCACATTGAGGTGGGGCTTAGCTACTCCAGACGCCACCGCGGCGTGCAGTTCATGCCAACGGCGCTCACCGGCCCACTGGCCCAGCCAGGCCAGGACATCGGACGCCGGCAGGGGGCGGGAAATCCCGAAGCCCTGACCGAAATCGCAGCCGAGCTGGTGGAGCAGGAGACCGATCTCCAGCGACTCGATCCCTTCCGCCAAGACCGGCCGATCCAGCGCCCTCGCCAGACGCAGGATGCCCTCGATGATGGCCAGGTCGTCCGGCTTGTCCAGGAGACCGCGAACGAAGCGCATGTCGATCTTGAGGACGTCGACCGGCAACTCATGGAAATAACTCAGCGAGGCGTAGCCGGTGCCGAAGTCGTCCAGGGAGAAGCGGCAGCCCAGGGCCTTGCAAGCAAGCATGACCTGGACGGCGGCGCGGGTGTCCTCGATGGCCGCCACCTCCAGGATCTCGATTTCCAGGGCCCCGCCAGCGCCCGCGGGATATTGAGCCAGGGTGCGTTCGAGGAAGGCGGCCAGGTCCGGCATCTGGAGGTGACGCGGGCTGAGATTGACGCTCACCGCCAGGTCCCAGCCGGCCTCCCGCCAGGCCTGCTGCTGGGCCAGGGCGGCGGCCAGGACCCATTCATCCAGGGCGATTTCCAGTGGCGTATCCTTGATCAGCGGCAGGAACCGACCGGGGACGAGCAAACCGTCCCGGGGGTGAGGCCAGCGTACCAGGGCCTCCATGCCGATGACGCGGCCGTTTTTCAGGTCCACCTTGGGCTGGTAGCGAAGCTGGAGCTGGCCCTGGCGCAAGGCGAGGGCGAACTCTTGCTGCGTCTGGCGCTGCAGGCGTTCTTGCTGATCCTGGACAGGGTCGTAGAGGTGACAGGAACCCTTGCGGCTGCTTTTGGCCTGAAACATGGCCTGATGGGCATGGTGCAGCAAGGCGTCCGGTCCACTGGGGTCCAGGGGGTAGAGGGTCAAGCCCAGGCTGGCGGCGAGGTGCAGCCGGTAGCCGTTAATCTCCAACGGTTGATTGATCACGCCCAGGATGCGTTGCGCGGCCGCTTGTGCCTCGTGGCTCGAGGACAGGCCAGTCAGCAGGAGGGCAAACTCGTCACCCCCGACCCGCGCCACGGAGTCTCCCTGGCGCAGGGCTTCCTGTAGCCGGTGTCCCATCTGCACCAGGACGGCATCCCCGGTCTGACGGCCATGACTGTCGTTGAGGGGCTTGAAGGCGTCCAGGTTGAGATAACACACCGCGACCAGTTGCCGGGAGCGGCCAGCCAGGGCGAGGGCCTGACCGAGACGATCGGTGACCAGGGTGCGATTGGGCAGACCGGTAAGGACATCGTAGAAGGCGACGTACTCCAACCGCTGGCCGACCTTATGGCGCTCGACGAAGTCCATGGCCATGCCGAGGACCTGCCGCAGGATGTCCAGATCCTCGGCGGTATAATCGCAGGCCTTGTTGCCGACGCCGATCACGGCCTGGATCTGGCCGTCGCTGATGAAGGGCACCGTCGCCTCGCGCCCGACGGGGGCATGGCCCTCCGGCAGACCCTTGCGATGCGGCAGGGCGGCATAGTTGTTATGGATCACGGGCCGGCGCTGGTGGATGCAATCCACCCAGACCCCGGCCTCGCCGATGGGGTAATGCCGGCCCTGACCTTCGGCGAAACACATCTCCGCCAGGGTACGGCTCGACCAGACCTGGAGGGAAACCTCCTGCTGATCGGCGGCGACGAAATGCAGAAAGCCGATCTCGCTGTGAGTCAATTCCTCGGCGACATCCAGGGCGACCTGCAGCAACTGATCCTGGGTGGCCAGGGGTAGAAGCTCCAGCAGATGCTGGCGCAAGTCGCCCAGGCGTTGGTCACGCTTGCGCGCGGTGATGTCGTGCAGGAAACAGAAAAAGCAGCCCCCTTCCAAGGGGGAATAACTGGCCGAGACCTCGACGTGCCATATCTGACCGTCCTTACGCCGCTGCCGGGTCTCGAAGCGATCGGCCCCCCGTTCTATGATGCGGCGCAGGTGAGCCTGGGTTTGCTCCGGGCTTTCCACCGTCTCCAGGTCGGGGATCGCCAGGGTCTCCAGTTCGGGGCGGCTGTAGCCAGTTAAGCGGCAATAGGTATCGTTGACTTCGAGAATGCGCCCCTCAAGGGAGACGACGCAAAAACCGCCCGGGCTGGTCTCACGCATCGCCTGGTAGCGCAGGCCAGCCAGGCGGATCGACCGCTGCAGCGCCTTGCGCTCCGTGATGTCCAGGTGGGTCCCCACCAGGCGCCGGGGTCTGATCACCTGGCCGTCGGCGTCCCGGGCCAGGGTGGCGCGGGAGAGGATGTCCACCCAATGACCCTGCTTGTGACGCAGGCGAAATTCCAGCTCGTAACGGCCGGAGGGATCGGTCAGAAAGTTTGCGCCGTAGGCAAAGATCCGCTCCCGGTCGTCGGGGTGCAGCAGGTCTTGCCAGACCTCCTGGGTCGGCCTGAGCTCACCTTCCTGGTAGCCGAGCATGCCCAGCCAGTCCCGTGACCAGAAGACCTCGCCGGTGTCGATGTTCCAGTCCCAGACCCCCAGGCCAGCGCCCTGGAGGGCGAAGTTCCAGCGTTCCTCCGCCGCGGCGAGGCGGTGGCTGAGCTGATGGGTGGCGGTGACATCCATGGTGATGCCCAGGTAACGCCGGGGGCGTGGGCCTTCCGGTTGGATGGGACTGCCACGGACCTGCAGCCAGCGCGGCCCATCGGGCGTCTGGAGGCGGTATTCCGCCTGGAAGTCACGACCCTCGGCCACCGCGGTGGAGATCGTCATGATCAGCCCGGGGCGGTCTTCCTGATAAATGAGTTCCTCCCAGCGGCGCAGATCCGGCTTGGGTAGCTCCCCCATCCCTTCCTGGGCGGATCCCGCCCCTTCCGGGCCAGATCCCCTCCCCTCCTGGCCGAACACGAGACGCCAGAAGGCGGGGGACCAGTAGTGGGTATCGGTCTCGATCTCCCATTCCCAAACCGCGGAGTGAGCGGCATCCAGGGCCAGGTGCAGCCAGGCGGCCTGGCGCTGGGCGACCTCGGCGGCGTGGGCCCAGCGCTGCGCCTCCAGCTCCACCCGCTTGCGTTCGCTGACGTCGACCATGAGGACGATGATTTCCCGCTCGCAGAAGCGGGCGTGCCCCTCCACCCAGAGGGAACGGCCATCCTTGCGGCGTACCAGGGCCTCGCCCGTATGCAGGGTCGCTCCGCCTTGCCGGGCGTTGACCAGGTCGCGCTCCCAGATGGCGCGGATTTCCTGACGATAGACCGGGTCGGGATAGGCCAGGTCCCACCAGGCATCGATGTGGGGCAGGTCCTCGCGGCCATAGCCGAGGAGATGGGTGAAGGAGGGCGTGAGGTAAAGGAGCCGGCCCTCGTGGTCCAGGATCGCCATCGCCGCCGGGGCGTTCTCGAACAGCAGGCGCAACACCCGGTCCTCCCCCGCCAGCCCCTGGCAGGTGGGAGCGGACTCGGACGATGCGGCCTGCCCGGGCCCGGATGGGACTGCGGCGGAGGCTGGAGGTGAAACGGGTTCTATAACCGGGGCTGGGGCTGAAAACGGGGCTGTCCCCGCGGCTGGTGCCGAATCTGGGGCTGGCGCTGGGATTTCTTTCACGGGCGCTCGATCAAATCAAGAGCGGGGTCATCCACCCCCTGATGCCTTTGCGGGTAAACATGGCGGGAATATTCGGAATCCAGTCGCGACTGGACACTATCAATCAAGCCATCAGGCGAAAACATGACATATTGTCAGCTCGCCGCCTAACCATCATGAGGGGCAAGCCATGTCCAACCACCGCCCCTGGTCTGGGGCGCGGGGCAATTGACGAGGCGGGGAAATCACCGGACCTGGGCATAGCCAGACCCCATCACCGCCAGCAGGCCGTTGGCCATGGCCGTGCCTACCCGGTCGGCGAGCCGCTCGAAGAGGTCCTTCTTGGCGGTGAACTCGACTAGCTTGTCCGCGCCGATGACATCCCGGGCCACGGATTCCGGGCTGCCGAGTTGGTCCGCCAGCCCCAGCTTGAGGCTCTCGGCGCCATTCCAGAAGAGACCGCTGAAGAGCTCCTCACCGCCCGTGAGCTTGTCGCCCCGTCCTTCCCGCACCTCGGCGATGAATTGCTGGTGTAACTGATCGAGTTGGCCCTGAAGGAATTGCTTCTGCTCCTCGGTCATGGGGGAGAAGGGATCCAGAATCCCCTTGTTGGCGCCCGCGGTGAGCAGCCGACGTTCGATGCCCAGGTCCCTCATGGCCTCCTCGAAACCGAAGGCGTCCAGGCGCACCCCGATGGAGCCGATGAGGCTGGCCTTGTCGACATGGATCGCCTCCGCCGCCACTGCCACGTAGTAGCCCCCGGAGGCGCACAGATCGGCGACCACGGCATGGACGGGGATGTCCTTGTGCTTCTCCCGCAGTCGGCGGATCTCGTCGTTGATCTGGCCCGCCTGAACCGGGCTGCCACCGGGGGTGTTGATGCGCAGGATGATGCCCTTGGTGTTCTTATCCTTATAGGCCTTGTCGAGGGCGGCGATGACCTCGGTGGCACTGGCGGGGGTCCCCGCGGCGATGACGCCCTTGATATCGATCACCGCCGTGTGTTTCTCGGCGGGGGTCAGGCCCTCCACGACCTTGTCCTCCCAGAACAGCCCCAGCAGGGAGAAGAGGTAGGCAAAGGTCAGCAGCTTGAAGGCCAGGCCCCAGCGGCGGCTACGCCGCTGCTCCCGCAGGCCCTCGGTCACCACCCGCTCCACCAGGCCCTGTTCCCAGCCTGGCTCGCCGGGTCCGGGGCCTTGAAATGGCTTTTTTTTCCAGAATTTCAGGTTCATCTCGTTCTCACTCTTGGTGGGAAGTAGGTGCTGCGGGCTGGGTAGCGGGTACCGAGGGCTGCGTATTCGGTGCCTGGGGATGGGTATCGACTGTCGTGGGCAGCGACCCGAGCACCGTTGACGGGGTATCGGCTGCCATGGACCGTGATCTGAGCGCCGTTGGTGGGGTCTCGGCTGTCATGGACTGCGTCCCGGACGCCGTGGGCAGAGTATCGGCTGCCGTGGGCAGCGTACCCGGGGTCCGTTGGCGTTCGACCACCAGACCGTATGCCGCCGGCGTCGGCTGGCGCAATCGCTGGCCTAGGAAAAGGCGAAGCGCGACTTCCGGCCTGCCACCCCGACCCAGGGTCAGGGGGGGCAACTCCTCCAGGTGGTCGAAATAGTCAGCCAGGGCCGGCAGGACCCGGGTAACCTGCGCCTCCGGACCCATGATGAGGGCATCCCGGCCGACCAGAAGCCCCAGGTCCTGGCGGAAGGCGAAGTGGCGCTGGTCGGGACCGAAGACCACCACCGGCAGGGCGCCGCCAAGGCCATGGTCGAGTTTGCCGCCCGTGATCCAATGGGGGGCCAGGACGAAGAGGCCGGGATGATCGAGCAGCCCCCGGGCCTGGAGTTCCGGGCGTAGGGAGGTCCACTCCAGGGCCTCCAGGGTGGGGTCCTTGGCCAGGAGCCCCGGGAACCAGACCCGTCCCAGGCCGGTGGCGGCATGGCCGACCGCTAGGAAGACCAGTCCGATCAGGGCCGCCCCCGAGGCCAGGGCCCAGCGTCGGGGCCAGGTGGCCCGGGGGGTGGCCGCCGCCAGCCAGGCCCCGAGCAAGGGATAGAGCATCAGCCAGCCTGGCATCTGCCAATGGGGTAGGCCACGACTCCCCCAGAGCGGTACCAGGGTAAAGATGGCCAGGGTGGGGAGGGCCAGGCAGAGCAGAAACCAGGAGCGCTCGGCGCCACGGCCACGACGAAGGGCGCCCCAGGCGGCGATGGCCAGGGGGATGAAGACCCAGGGCAAGATCCAGGCCATCTGACCGGCGATGTTGGCCAGCACCTGGTCAACGCGGAGCCCTTGGGGCAGACCCCGCCCCGATTGGAAGGCCAGGGAGACCCACTCGTGCTGGGCATTCCAGATCAGGGCTGGCGAGACGATGACCAGGGCAATCAGTGCCCCCAGCCAGGGTGCCGGGTGGCGCAGGAGGGCCCGCCGTTGGGGCAAGGTGAGGAGAAACACCACCAGCCCCAGGGCAAAGAGGACGGCATGGTACTTGGAGAGGCCCGCCAGACCGAGCCAGAGGCCGGCCAGGGTCCAGGTCAGCCAGGACGAGGGAGGCGGAGTGTGAGGGGGAGAACCGGGAGGATGAATGGGATCAAATCGTGCCACAGGGCGGGTGAGAACCCCAGGGTTCGGGGTATTTTTGGCCTCATCCACCTCGGCCGGTCGGTCTCCGTCGGCAGACCCCGCGGGTCTGGCAGGAATCACCGGTTCAGTGTGGAGCGCGGAAAGCGCGGAAACTCCGGCATGGGGAAACAGCCCCTTCGCCACGATAAGGGCAGCGGCCAACAGACAGAACTGCAAGGGCCCATCCGGCACCAGCCCCCCGCCGGATAAGGTGTAGAAGGCCGACAGGTTGAGGGCCAGCACCGCCCAGACCCCGGCCTGCGCCCCGAAGAGGTGCCGAGTCAGGGCGAAGAGCAGCCAGGAGGTCCCGGCAAAAAGCAATACGAAGGGCAGTCGCGCCGCCCGCCCCTCCCCCAGCCAGGGCGTCGTGAAGTGAATGAGCCAGTAATGCAGCGGCGGGTGATCGAAATAGGACAGCGACAGGTCACGCGCGCTGGCCAGGGTATAGGTCTCGTCGACCCCCAGCCCCAGGGTCGCGGCGATCAGCAGACGAAAAACCAGGAAGAACCCGATCAGGGCCAGGACCACCCGCTCCGGATGGGGAAAGTCAATGCCTAACGGCTTGGATACGGGGGTGGGCATGGCAACCGAACAACTTATATGAAATCAAAGGAATTGGGGTGGATGCCATCCGGCAATCACCCAGAGCCGCCGGGCGGGTACGATGAAGGCATTGTTGAGTTGCAGGACATCGACGGCCACCCGCCCAATCGGGGTCAGGCCACGGATATGAACACCTTCTTCATCCCACTTGAAATGATCCTTCCATGCCTGGGTACGCGGGTTAAATAGTGGCACCTCCAACCCGGTGATCGAATCTCGGCCCGAAAACTTGGTACCTTTGTAACTATTGCACCAAGCGCAAGACAGCCACAGGTTCTCTACCTCCGATGTACCGCCAGCGGCCCTGGGGATGATATGTTCCACCTGCATTTGCGCGCCGCTGACCCGCTGATCGGTCAGACAATAGCCGCAACGGTGACCCGCCTGCGCCGCCACCCGGTCTCGCAGGGTCCTAGAAATCTGACTGGGCATCAGTTCGCCCGTTTTGCCCCCAACAATCCCTTCCCACTGCGCACACTCATCAGGGCAAGGGCGCGTGCCTTGCGTAAGGTCAGTTCACCATAGTGGGCGCGCAAGGACTCAAGCATCGCTTGTTCATCCGGGCCAAGATCAGCCTTCACGCTGAGTTTGGCTAGTTGTGCTTGTTCTTGGGGGGACATGCTCTCCTTGGCAATTTTCAAGAGTGACTGATCGTCGAGCCAGGTCATCTCCAGAAGTTCGGCCTGCAATTGGGGAGGAACGTCATCCAAAGCGGGCAAGGCGCCCTGAAGCATGACGGTCAGGACTTCCGGCAGGGTTCTATGCATAACACGCGCCGCCTGGCCGGCACGTTGCACCAAGGCATCGGGTAAGTCGAGGGTAATAGTGGTCACGATCTTTTCTCCTCAAGTTAACTATCTCGCGAAATAACACCTTAGGTGGACAATTGATTGGGCGATTCAATGCCCTGATTCATCGATTCATCTCGCGGTGTTACCGGTGCCATGGTTCCTAAGCCATGTGAAAGTGCCCACAAAAGCTTTTGAAAGAAAATGTTGAGCCACCCCACACGGCCCTTGGGGCGTGTGGGGATAGAGCAAGGGCCTGTACAACCCCCAGGCCAGCAGGGCGAGGATGAACCAGGAGATGAGGATGTCGCTGAAGAAATGCCCCCCGGCGGCTAGACGCGCCCAGGCCACCAGCAGACTGTAGCCCACCGCCAGGCCCAGCCAATAGCGTCGCCGGCCCCCCCGGGCCAGGACCAGGGCGACCACCACCCAGTAGGCGGAGCCGGCGGCATGGCCGGAGCTGAAGGATTTGCCCCCCTGATCGCTGAAAACGAAGGCCGGGGTGAAGGTTTGGCTGCCACCGAATTCCACGCAGTTGACCGGCCGGGCGCGGCCCCAGTGCTCCTTGAGGAGGCCGTTGACGATCAAGCCCGGTCCCAGTGCCAGGACCAGGAGCAGATAGGCCAGGTCGCGCCCGCCCAAAATATGGCCGTCCGGTCTGGGACCGCAACTGGTACCAGTGCCAGGGCCAATACCAATACCTGTATCAGTACCAGTGCCAGGGCCAGGGCCAATATCAGTGCCAGTACCAATGCCAGTGCCAGTCCCGGGGCCAATGCCGGTGTCGAGGTTGGAGTCCTGATCGGGGCGGAGTTCGGAGGGACTGGAGCCGAGGTTTGGACAGTCCCCCTTGCTCGGGCGCCGAACACGCCCTTGGACCCACCAGACGGCAATCAGGGCTGGCCCAGGATCAGCAGCCAGTAAGTGGATTCATGCACCAGGCGCTCGAACCAGATCCCACGGGCGCCAAAGCCCACCCCGGGTGTGTAGAAAAGACCCGAGACGGCCAGATCAATCCCCGGGAACAGGACCAGTACCAGACTGCAGCCGAGAAAGGCCAGCCACAGCCAGCGGGGGGCGTTCAGGAAGCGGCGGCCATGCCATATAGTCCAGACAGAGCGTAATTGTTCTAATCCCTCGCGACTTAGGAGGGCCTTGGGGGCGCAAGATGCTGACTCTCCCGCTCCCTCCCCTCTGGCGGGGGAGGGTTGGGGAGAGGGGGTCTGTAGGGGCACGCCAGAGCGACCGGGGACCTCAGGCGGTTTCCTACGGGGGTCAGCTTCAGGGAGTTCGCGGCGGCGGTCGGCGTCAGGGGGCGGGGTCAGGGACATAGCGGACAAGCCACCAGCGATGCAGAGGGGCGGCGCAGGGCGCCGGTCGATCGGGCAAGGCCTCACGCAGGCCCTCCCGCAGGCAATCGTAAAGGAGCCGCTGCCCCTCAATGCTAAAACCCGGAATCCCGGGGCGATAAGGGTCGCGGCTCAGCAGCCAGAAGCCCCCCGCCCGGGCCACCGCCGCCGGGTCGACGTCAGGCCGCAGGCGGCCACGCAGATACTCCGAGGGCCGGAACAGGCCCGGCCATTGGCCAATCTCCAGCCCAGGGGCGTAGAAGCGCGTCATCGCCACCAGTTGGTAGCGATCAGCGAACAGGGGTCCGGGGAGGTTCGCCACCTCCCCCGCCAGGGCCTCAAAGCCATGCGTCTCGTAGAGGATGCGCTGCTGCTTGTCCGGCAAGGGCAGAAGGCCGGTGCGGGCATGGAAGACATAAAAGCTGACCAGGAGCAGATTGAACAGGGCCGCGATCAGCATGGCCCTGGGGACGTGGCGCATGACCGGGGCCAGCAGGGGGACGGCCGTCAACAAATAAAGGATGGCCCAGTTCGGCTGGACGGGGCTGAAGGCCGCCACCAGGGCGAAGAAGCCCAGGGGAAAGAGGGTCCCGGCGACCAGCAGAGCCCGGGCGGGGCGATCCAGGGGCTGGGACGATGCGGAGCGATCCGATTTCCGCGGCTCTGGGTTGCTCCCGGCCGCCACGACAACCGTGACGGCAGAAGACTTGGCTGCCGAAAAGGCGGGCAAATCATCGAGCTGACCAGCAACCGCGAGGAGCG
>JAGVUH010000078.1 GCA_019136395.1 Gammaproteobacteria bacterium | reverse complement strand
TTCCAGGACTTCCAGGGTGTCGATGCCGAGCTTGCCGAAGATCAGCGCCAGTTCGTTCATCAGGGCGATGTTGAGGTCGCGCTGGGTGTTCTCGATGACCTTGGCCGCCTCGGCGACTCGGATGCTGCTGGCGCGGTGGCCGATGATGGCCAGCGGGGCGTCCGGGGCGGTGAGGTGGCTGAGGTCCATGCGCGAGGCTCGGGGGGTTAGGGGACCCTTGTGTCGGCCAGGGGCCCTGCATCCAGGCCAGGGTTAACCGGCTGGCGCGGGTCAACAGGCTGGCCGCTACCCTCGCCCGCCGCCAGCTCGGCGCGCAGGCTGGCGAGTTCGGCCTGCAGGGCTTCATATTGGCGGGTCTTGCGCTCCAGGTAGCCGCGGGTCAGGGCTAGGCGGTGCTGGAGGCCTTCCGGGGTGAGGAGGTAGGCGAGCTTTTTGAGCTTCTGGTCGCCGCGCTGGAAGTTGCCGAGGACGAGATAGCCCTTCTCCGCCAGGGCTTTGAGCAAAAAGTTGACCTTGCCGACGCTGACGCCCAGTTCCCGCGCCAGTTGCCGCTGGGTGAGGTGGGGGCTGTGCTCTAGCAGGCGCAGGGCGCGGTAGCGCAGGGTGTCGTTGTGCTCAGCGAGTAGGGAGGTGGTCATGGTGGGGGTGGGTTGGGGTGCGGGGGGCAGCCCCCGGCGGCTGACACGCTACCGCCCTACCGTGTCATTGTCGGTATCGATCCAGGCCGGGCCTCCGGCGGGGGTGGGGCCGGGGTTGGGCGCGAGCGGAGCGGTATTGTGACTGATTCGTTCAACAATAAACAGACATGAATTCCGACGAGTTCCGACCAATTCCGACATTTTCGCCTGTTAATTCCGATTGAAATCACGCCAGTCATTGTTTCTGACGATCATGGCCGGCGACGGGCGTCACCGGTGGCGATGAAGTCGCGCTGGGGGACAGCAGGGGTGTGGCCTGGGGCCTCATGCCAGTTAGCGTGAAAGTCACGGTAAAGACTTTCATTTTCAGGGGTGTGGCCCGCCCCCTCATGACCGGTTAGCGTGGGGCACCTGTCAGGCCGCGAGGGGGGTGGGGATTTTGGCGTGACTCAGTTCTAGCAGCCGATGGGGTGAGAGTTCCAGGCCATTGGGCCAGCCCAGGGCGCCGCCGTCGATCAGAAATCGCCGGACATAGGCTTCAGCGGCCGGGGGGCTGAGCAGGGGTCCCTGCCGCTCCGCGCAGTAGGCCCGGACGTCAAACACGCCATGGCTGCCATTGGAGAACAGGAGTTCAATACGTTTGTCACCCAGATAGGTGGCTTCCAAGCGCTTAAGCACGTCTGCACCGTCAGAGTGAGGTCCAAGGGATGGTCCAAAGTGGAGGTAGGGAGGATGCGCTCGGACCCGTGCAGCAGGGTTCGTCAGGCCTTCATCGGCTGGCTGGGACCTGGAAAATAATCCGGCGCGAGCGCCTGTTCAAGGGAATGGGGACACCGATCGGGCAGCACGACCCTCTCACCATAGAGCGCGAATGATTTTTCGGCGGCTCGGCGGGCTTGCAGCCAGGCCTTTTCGTAGAGGTCTGGGGCATGATGTTTCAGGCTGGGTGTGGCGTCGATCCGCGCTTGCGCCTGATCCCGAAACTCGATGATCTCTTCTGCCCATTGGCTTGAGTATGCAATTGAATTCCCAGGGCCGTGATCACCTTGAGGATGGTGGCGAAGCTGGGATTGCCCTCGCCTGAGAGCGCTTTGTAAAGGCTTTCGCGCCCTAGGCCGGTGTCGCGCGCCAGTTGGCTCATCCCTCTGGCGCGGGCGATATGACCGAGGGCCTTGGCGATGAAGGCGGCATCGTTACCGGCTTCCTGGAAGCAGGCTTCCAGATAGTCGGCCATGTCCTCTTCCGTCTTAAGGTATTCGGCGCTGTCCCATTTGCGAAGTTTGAGGGTGCTCATTACCCCGCCTCCTTGATTTGTCTTGCCAGTTGGAGGGCGGCGTCGACATCTTGCCGCTGCGTGGATTTGTCGCCGCCAGCCAGCAGAATCACAATTTCAAGACCACGTTGCATGAAATACACGCGGTACCCGGGCCCATGGTGGATGCGCATTTCTGACACGCCTTCACCCACCGGCTTGCAGTCGCCAAAGTTACCGTCCTCGGCTCGATCGATCCGGACTTGAATCCGCCGGGCCGCTTGGCGATCTGGCAAGGATTGGTACCAGGCATCGAAGACGGCGGTGGTGAGGATGGTCTGCATGGTTGCGGATTGTATATTACAGGATACATTCCGATGGAGTCACAACCGACCAGTCACAACCGACCGGTCGCAGACGATTTTGAGCTCGTTGACCAAGCCGATGTTGACGGCGCTTAGCTCTGGCGGGCGTTGAGCTGGTCGACCTTGGCGGGGTCGATGTCAAAGCCGAGGACGGGGTAGCCGACCTCGGCGAAGCGCAGCATCAGGGGCAGGCCGACGTAGCCGAGGCCAAGGATGCCGATCTGGGCTTGTTTGGTGGCGAGGCGGGTGAGGAGGTCCTTGGGGGCGGTGTCCGGGGCGGTAAGATAGGCTAGTGGTCCAATGTTGCGCTGTATCGCGTGGCAAGATCGCTTAAGGTGTTGATATCCAGATCCGGTAGCCCGGACTGCCGCCATTGCGTGTAATCAAATCGATCACGACTCAAGGCCGCAAAAAAGCGCTCGGTCTCGATGGTCCCCAAAGCCTGGATGAGCGCCTGCATACCGGCTTGCCGAATTTCTGCGTCAGTTTTCATACCAGTTTTCCACTTGAGCCAGGGCATCTGCTGGCGGCAAGGCGATAATATCGGAGTGGGCCCTCAATTTCCGTAACAG
>JAGVUH010000597.1 GCA_019136395.1 Gammaproteobacteria bacterium | reverse complement strand
AGCATGGTCAACTGATAGAGATCCGTCAGCAGGGGGCTGGTCAGGGGGTTCATCGTCTTTACCTATCGGAATTGAACCTATCGCAATTGCAAAAGCACTTTCGTTTTTTCGCTCCCACCTGATCCCAGCCGCGCCAGGCCACCCCAGGTCAGATAAGGCCAGATCATGTCTGACCATGCTGCCGCCCTGTCTCGCAATGTCTTCGTCCGACCGAAACGCCAATTCTTCAGGGATAAATTCCTAGGTCGGTGGTCGCCACCAGGGTGGCGCCGGCACCCGCCATGCGCCGCAAGGCCAGGCGCTCATCGTCCGGATCGAGATTCACGGCCCGACAGGCATCGGTCAGGACGATGACCCCATAGCCCGCCCGCCGCAGATCGAGGGCGGTGTTACTGACGCAATAGTCCGTCGCCAGGCCGGCGACGAAGAGCCGACGCAGGCCCTGCCGGCGTAGGGTGGCGCTCAGGGGCTGGCCCCCCTCATCCTCGGCCAGGAAGGCGGAATACTGGTCCTCCGCCCGGTGCTGGCCCTTGGAAAAGATCAGGGACTTGAGATCAGGGGCTTGGGTGCCAGGTCCAGGCGGGCGTCAAAGGCCGCACCGGGGCTGTTCTGGACGCAGTGGGGTGGCCAGGGACCGCCCTGGGCCTGGAATGAGCAGTGGTCCGGCGGGTGCCAGTCACGGGAGTAGAGGACGGGCAGACCCTGGCGAAGGAAAGCGGTGATGACCCGGTTCAGGGGTGGGATGATGAGCTCCCCCTCCTGAATGCCGAGGGGGCCGCCGGGCATGAAGTCGCGCTGCACGTCAATCACTAGCAGGGCATCGCCGGCTTTCAGGGTCACGGCGGGCATCAAGAGATTTAGGTTCATGGCGGGGGCTCTGGCGGGCGGGTGAGGATGGCGCCGTGGCTGGTGAAGGAGTATCCATCGCCCATCCAGTCGCGGTTGTTCCGGGCTGGCTGGCTCTCTGGCTGGCCAGGGGGCATGACCTGGCACTAAAGTATCGGTAAAACCCACCTTCTCCGCCAGCGGTGCCATGCCAACCAGTCCCAGCTCCGGACCTATCTTGCGCCTGATCCTGGGCGACCAGCTCAATCTCCGTCATTCCTGGTTTGACGCCACCAGCCCGGACGTGGTCCATGTCCTGATGGAGATCCGCCAGGAGACGGACTATGTGCTTCATCATGCCCAGAAGGTGCTGGCCATCTTCGCCGCCATGCGTGATTTCGCCCGCCAGCTCAAGGCCAACGGCCACCGGGTGCGCTATGTCGCCATCGACGATCCCGCCAACCGTCAGTCCCTCCCCGCCAACCTGGAGGCCCTGATCCAGCACTACGCCGCCTGCGCCCTGGAGTACCAGGCCCCGGACGAGTGGCGGCTGGACGCCCAATTGGCGGACTGGGCGCGCCGTCAGCCGATCCCCTGCCGGATGGTGGACAGCGAGCACTTTTATACCGAGCGCGGCACGGCCGCCGCGATCTTCAAGGGCCGCCGGCAGTGGCTGCTCGAACACTTTTACCGCACCCTGCGCCGGCGACATCAGGTCCTGCTGGATGCGTCCGGTCAGCCCGTGGGTGGTCAGTGGAATTTCGACAGCGAGAATCGCAAACCCTGGCCTGGCAGCCCCCCCGAGCCCGCCGATGCGCGTCCCGTTCACGACCATACCCCCCTGTGGCGCACCATCCAGGCCGCCGGCGTCATCACCCTGGGCGATCCCCAGGCCGCCGCCTGCCGCTGGCCCCTGAATCGCGCCGAGGCCCTAGCGCAACTCGAAGCCTTCGTCACCGGGGCCCTGCCCCACTTCGGTGACTTCCAGGATGCCCTGTCCTCCCGCGGTTGGCGCCTCTTTCACTCCCTGTTGTCCTTCGCCCTCAACACCAAGATGCTCGACCCCCGAGAGGTGATTGAGGCCGCCGAGGCCGCCTGGCGCGCCGGCCGGGCGCCCCTGGCGGCGGTGGAGGGCTTCATCCGCCAGATCCTCGGCTGGCGGGAATACGTGCGCGGGGTCTATTGGACCAACATGCCGGGCTACACCGCGGTCAACTTCTTCGACCACCAGCGCCCCCTACCCGCCTGGTTCTGGACCGGCCAGACGCGCATGGCCTGCCTGGCCAGCGCCATCGGCCAGTCCCTGGCGCACGCCTATGCCCATCACATCCAGCGCCTGATGGTGATCGGGAACTTCGCCCTGCTTGCCGGCCTGGACCCGGCGGAGTTGCACCGCTGGTACCTGGGCATCTACATCGACGCCTTCGAGTGGGTGGAGGCGCCCAACACCCTGGGCATGAGCCAGTTCGCGGACGGCGGCCGCATGGCCACCAAGCCCTATGTCAGCAGTGCCGCCTACCTGGACCGCATGGGCGATCACTGCCGGGGCTGTCATTACGACAAGAAGGCCAAGGAGGGCGAGCGGGCCTGTCCCTTCAACCTTCTCTACTGGGACTTCTTCGCCCGTCACGCGGAGCGGTTGCGGCCCAATCCCCGCCTGGGGCTGGTCTACCGCAACCTTGATCGGATGGACCAGGAGAGCCTGGCGCGGTGGCGGGCCCAGGCCGCAAGGATGCTCGACCGGTTGGAGGAGCTGTGATGCCTTCCGACCCTATGATGACCCTCCGCCGGGTTCCCCCCCAGAGACACCGCATGTGAACCGCTTCACCGCCATGCTGACCTTTATCGAAATCAGCGCCATCATCGTCTTCGCCGTCTCCGGTCTGATCGTGGCCGTGCGCAAGGGCATGGACATCGTCGGCGTCTTCACCGTGGCCTTCGTCGCCGCCTTTGGTGGCGGCACCCTGCGCGATGTCCTGCTGGACCGTCGCCCCCTCTTCTGGGTGGAGCATCAGGAATACGTCTGGCTGGTGATGGCCCTGACCCTGGTGGTCCCACCCTTCACCAAATTCCTCGGCCATCGCTGGGCGGAGCGGGTCATGCAGGCCACCGACGCCCTGGGGCTGGGCCTGTTCGCCGTCTCCGGCGCCGCCCTGGGCCTGGCGGCGGATCTGCCCCTCCTGCCGGTGGTCCTGATCGGGGTGATCACCGGCGTCTTCGGCGGGGTCTTGCGCGACGTGCTGTGCAACGAGATCCCGGTGGTCTTTCAGGACCATCGCCCCTATGCCCTCTGTGCCTTCGCCGGCTGCTGGGTATTCGTCGGGCTGGAAACCCTGGGGCTGGCCTCCTGGCTGACCCTGCTCGCCGGCACGGCCACCACCGCCGGACTCCGCCTCCTGGTGCTGGCGGCCGATTGGCGCATCCCGCCCTGGCCCCCCGCGCCGCGTCAGTAAACGCCATATCAATCAGCCCATTAATTGCATTCTGGGCGGGCGTAAGGGCTCTTGGTTACCCTTCGCCAGAGCTGGCAGAAATGGCTTCGTTTCGCAAAAA
>JAGVUH010000257.1 GCA_019136395.1 Gammaproteobacteria bacterium | reverse complement strand
AGAACTCGATGCGATCGCGGAACGCCTCAACCAGCGGCCCCGCGCGATCCACGGCTACTTCCCCCCAATCAGTGTCTATCGGGCCATGCTGGAACGTCTCAACCAGCCCAATGGATCTGTTCACTAACAGGTGTTGCACTTGGTACTAGAAACCGCCAAGCAATTCTCGGAGAAAGAGCGCGCCTATGATGCCTATCAGGCGCGGCAGAACTATCTGCGCATGCAGGGCTCCATCTCCCGCCACCAGCAGGAGCTGGAGGAGGCCCTCGCCCAAGAGCGGGCGGGGCGGGAGGCCGCCGTGCGCCAAATGGAGGCTGAACGGTTGGCGAAGGACGCCGAGCGGCAGGCGAGGGAGGTTGAGCGGCAGGCGAAAGAGTCTGCACTCCAGGAAAAAGACGCCGCCTTGGCCGAGATCGCCCGTCTCCAGGCGTTGCTGCGCTCCGATCGCCCGCAAAGAGATAACTGAGTGGCAGCCACCCTCCGATGGTAAGCAAGTCGACGCCCATCACGGCTTCACCCGGCGGGGTTATCCAGTCGGCCACGCCACCTGCCCCTTGAAACACGGGGCAAGCGGGTGTGGTCAGAAGTCGTTCTTGAAGAGCTGAGAGATCCAGATCCACAGGATTGCGCTCATCGGTAGCGCTCGTCGTCAGGAGAGAGCACGGCCCCGGTCTTTATCAGCCGCTTAGGCCAAAGCGGCCACTCGTCGGGGACCGCTTCTGGACCGGAATACGCTGTTATGCCAAGCTCACGATTATGCAAAGGTGGCCGTGGCGGGGCTCGCTGACCGCCGTTCGCAGGCGGTCAGGGTTGGCTAGGAGCTTCTCATAATCGCAGGCTCTTCAGGAATCCGATCAGGCTGTCAGGTGCCCGGTAGCGTTGGAGTGTCGTGTCCGGCACCCAAGACCGCCCGATCGGTTCACGCCGGCCGAGCTCCTGCGGCTGCTGCTGGCGACCGACGTCCTGACGCCAACGCCGCATTCACCCTTGCGCCCGGCGGTTATGCGCGTGAGCCTCGTGCTGCTGTACACCGCCGGTCTGCGGCGCGGCGAACTGGCGCGTTTACGTCTCGGCGATCTCGATCCGCTGGAGCGGACCCTCACGGTGCAAGCGGGAAAGTTCCACAAGGTACGCCTGGCTGCCGCTGTCCGCGGATGCCTGCGCCGCGCGGCAGCGCTATCTGCAGGTCCGAACCGCTGCCGGGCTGCGGGCCGACAACGCGGCCCCACTCCTGTGTCATGGTCGGCAGGGGACGCGGGACTATGGTGGTCCTGCTTTATGCCAGGGCCTCCACGCCTTGTTTCAGATCGCCGGACTGCGCTCCCCAGACGGGTCTGCCGCGCGTGCATGACTTGCGACACCAATTTGCCATCCAGGTCTTGCGGCGCTGGTATGAGGCCGGCGCCGATGTGCGGGACAGCAAGGCGCGGAGCTCGGCAAGCATCATCGTCCGCGCGGTATGAACGTCACCCCGTTTGAAGCTGAACCCCAGCTGCTTAAGGGTGTTGTTCGCGGCACGGCCAGTCAGGCCGCCCTCCATCCCCACGGTCGACTTGATCATCAGCGCAGGATCAGCGTGAGTTATGTTCCATAGATACCGAACGAGGTCCGGTGGTGGATTTCCCGACATCGCAGCACGATTGGCCCATCATAGTAGAATCATTTTGTGTTGCAATACGCAAAACAGCGGACTATAGTCGGACGATGAAGAAGTTTGGCGACACCCTCCGCGACCTGCGCCTGGCGCAGGACCTCGGCCTGCGCGAGATGGCCGGCAAGATCGGCATCTCCCCGACCTACCTCAGCCGCATCGAGCGCAACAAGGAAAACCCGCCGCGCCCGGAGATCATCCAGGCCCTGGCCAAAGTGCTGGCCGCCGATCCCGACGTGCTCTTTCGCCTCGCTGCCGGCGCCGACCCCGACCTCATCGCCTACCTGCATGCCCATCCCCCGCTTTTGCAGCTGCTGCGCTTCCTGCGCCAGGCCGACGTGCGCGACCCGGAGATCACCCGCCTGGCCGCCTGCGCCGCGGACCTGGTGCGCGCCCGGCCGCCCACGGACGGCACCGGCCCCCCGGAGGCCGTGTCCCCGGCGTCCCTTCCCGTGCCCTGACCCCGTACCGGCTTGCGATGAACCTCCCCACGCCGCCCCCCCTCCTGCTGGGGACCCAGGCCGACCTCCAGGAGGATGCGGCGCGGGTCGTGCGCTATCTGGTCGAGAATCTGGCGCCGTCCACCCGGCGGGCGTATCAGTCCGACTGGGCCAGCTTCACCGCCTGGTGCGCGGACAAGCAACTGGCGGCCCTGCCCGCCAGTGGCGAGACGGTGGCCGCCTACCTGGCCGCGGAAGCGGCGCAGGGGCGGCGGGTGGCGACGTTGCGTCACCGCCTGGCCGCCATCAGGCTGGCGCATGACCTCGCCGACCAGCCCAACCCGACCGCCGTCCACCTGGTGCACGCCACGCTGGCCGGCATCGCCCGGGTGCATGGCGCCGGGCAAGCGCAGAAGGCCCCGGCCGTGGCGGCAATCGTCAAGCAAATGGTCGACACCCTCGATCCGACCACCCGCCAGGGCCGCCGCGATCGCGCCTTGCTCACCCTGGGCTTCGCCAGCGCCATGCGGCGGAGCGAACTGGTGGCGATCACCGTCGCCGACCTGGAGTTCAATCCGGAGGGGGTGCGGGTGCGCATTCCCCGGTCCAAGACCGATCAACAGGGGCTCGGGCAGGTGGTCGCGGTGATCCGCGGCGCCGACTATTGCCCCGTGGCCGCCCTGCAGACCTGGCTGGCCGTCGCCGGGATCGTCAGTGGCCCGGTCTTTCGTCGGATGCGGCGCGGTGATCACGTCACGGCGCAACCCTTAAACGATCGCAGCGTCGCCGACATCATCAAGCGCTGTGCGGCGGCCTGCGGCCTCAATCCCGCCGATTACGCGGGGCACAGTTTGCGGGCCGGCTTCCTTACCTCGGCCGCCCAGGCCAACGCGGATCTCCACAAGCTGATGGAAATCTCGCGCCACACCGACCCGAAATCGGTCCTGCGCTACATCCGGCGGGTGGATGATTACCAGGATCATGCCGGCAAAGGCTTGCTGTAGACGCGAGGCATAGCGCATGCCGTATACGGTGGATTGGACGTCAATATTCGCCCAAAAGAGCGGCGGGAAGTGACCGAGAAACGCCGGGCGCTTTGGGCGCCACATGATGCGCCTGAATCCGTAAATCACGTTGACAAAATCAGAATAAACTTATACAGATTTCTAATAAGAGGCCACGAGAACACCCTGCCGGAGGAGAATCTTATGAATAGCTATTTGCGCCGCAACCGGCGGTCCACGAAAGATCCCGACCGTCTGATCCAGGCAGCGCAGGCCGCGGAGCGCCGGCGCCCCCTGAGCGCGGCCGCCTTCGCCCGAGAAACCGCCGCGCTCCGGGCCTACGGGGCTCGTCAGGCGACGGAGCTCGGCCTCGCCACCGAGGCCGACAGCGACCAGCGCGTGCAGGACGCCCGGGCGGCCCGACGGTCGGCCAGCGCGCCCGCCAGCCACCCCACCCATCCATGACCCACCCAGATGCGGCAACTACAACGCGACTATGGTCCGCATGAAGGGGAATAAGCCCGTACGGGAAAAGTCCACCTGGCAGCCAGCCCCGGTGGGGTGGCGTGACCGGAAACGCTCAAACGGCGACTCGGGCCTGGGCGCCGGCCACCAGATCCGCCCCTCCATGCGGCGTGGATAGCCGCGGGGTTCTAGCGAGCAGGCCGGCGGGGCCGTCATTGTCCCCAGCGCGTCGCGGCAGCCACCCGCGCACCTCCTGGCCAGCATCTGTCGACCATGTTGCCGACGTCGGCAAAATGGTGCCGTGCCATGGGACCAGGCCTCGCACGCGCCTGCGCGGTGGTGGCAGCCTGTGCGGCGCCCACCGGCGCGGGTCCGCGACCGGATCACGGCCGGGAGCGGCGGGGAGGGGGCGCGGCCCCTGCCACCAACACGGCCCGCGGCCCGTCCGCGCTTGCCCTCCGCCACGGGCGTCCTGGATCTCGCTCCGCCCTACAGGGTCACGCTTCTCCCCAGCAGGCGCAGCTCATGCAGGGGAAAGGGCAGGTTGGTGTCATCGCTGAATTGCACATGGGTTTGGCGTAACCGGTGGGTCAGCAGGCCCAGCGCGGCGGGATCGTCGCCCGGTTGGCAGAAGGCGACGCAAATCTCATCCAGTTGCGGGAGCTGCCGCACCGCCGCGTCTTTTGGCTTGTTGTCGCCCGCGCCGTGACGCGAGATCACGGCGTTGATCTTGATGTTCTGGGCGGTGCGCGGGGCGACTTTCAGGCCATAGAACGTCCGGTGGGCGCCGTCCCAGGAAAAGAAGCCCGAGACTTCCTTGTTCGTCTGTTCGTGGTAGTGGGGAGGTAACCGCTGCGCGCTCAAGCTGGTGCGGATCACCCGCAGGTTGGGCGCCTGCGCCGGCGTAAAGGTCCGGGTGCCTGCCGTCAGGTTATCGAAGGTCAGATGGGCGTTCTGCACCCCGGGCCATTTGTGAGCCACGGAGCCCTCCTCAACCATCACCAGGCACGGCCCCCGGTTCGCGATCTGTTCCAGGGCCGCGGCAAAGAAGGCGCCGTACTTCTCCCGGGTATGGTCATCGCGGGAGCGGCCGAAGGGACTGAAATCGCCCTGCGCGAGACGTAAACAGGCGCGGGCATAGGGCAGCCACTCCGGGTCGCCACTGGGGGTTGGCACGCCACATTCCAGCCGGCCCTGGTTGATGCGCGCGGCCAGCGGGAAGGCCGTGCTGGCGCGATTCGTGCCGCTGACGACATCTTCATTCAGCTGCAGCACCGTGAGCGCGGCCGGGGCCAAATGCTGGGGCACGGCGTTGGCCGGCACCACGCCCACCATCCGCAGACAATCGCGAAAGGCCATCCGATACTTGTCGACGGGCGTCTCGTCCGCGATCAGGACCACCTGGCCCAGCAGGTGCTGACGGGCCAGTTCTCGCTTGGCCAACCCATAGGGGTCCGTCCAGGCATGGTTTTGCAGTGCGGCGTGCATCTCCAGGATCGCGCACCCAATCCCGGTCGTGCCGGCGCGGACCCGCAGGATATGCGCGGCCATGGCCGCCTGCTGCGTCTGGTTACGCGCCTGTTCTTTCAGGCGCCGGAGCTGGCCGATCTGGGCGGACGTCAGCCCGCGCTGCTCGTCGGCGGTCAGTTCGACCGGGGGCAATTGCTCACTCAGGGGGCCGGCGACACTGGGTATGAGGCGAATCGTCAGCTCCTCGTCCGGCCAGCGTAACCAGAAACCCACCCGCTCCGCCGGCTCGCCCAGGAACTGGGTGATCGCGTCGCTGATCACGCCCGGGGTCGCCTCCAGTTGATGAAAGACAAATACATCCAGGTGGGGGGCGGTCCGCCCGAGGTGCGTCAGGGTCTGGGCCAACGCCTTACGTCGCTCCGCACGGGGCCCCTTGTCCCCAAAGGGCTTGGCCAGGACCAGGGCGCGCTTGACCCGCGTCAGCGGTTTGACCCGCTGCAATCCCATGGCGGCCAGGACCGGATCCAGGGAGCTTGCGATATCCATGCGGTCCAACCAGCCGACCCCGCTGCCACCGGGAAGATAGCGATCGCCATGGCCGGCGCCGAGGCGGGGCAGGATCATCAGGCCCTGGTCGTGGCTGATCGCGGTAATTGCGTCACTGGGCGCGAGCGGTGCGCAGCCGGCCAGCCGGCAAATCAGGTCGAGGACCCGCTCATCCTCCTTGTGCTCCCAGCAGGCGACCAGCGACCGTTCCGTCGGCGGGGCGCCCGGGGTGGGCCGGGGCTGAAACAAAAAGGATGAGTGCTGGTAGGCCGGCGCCGTCGGCGGCGCCAGCGCGGCGGCGATAAAGACATCCATGCTGCGGGCGCGCTCGGCGCGGGCGGCGTAGCGCCGCACCGGTCCCCAGTTGCGAATGGAGGGTCGCGCCAGAAGGTGAATCCCGGGCCGCTCCGGGAAGGTGGCGGTGGCGAGGGTGATGACCTCCGCCCAAAAATAGTCGGGTTTCGCGGGGTCGCGTTGGGGTGGCCAGGCGACCAGCTCCAACCCGGAGAAGGGGGCATGTTGCGCGGTATGTGCCACCAGCGTTCGCTGCACGCCGGAGCGAAAGTGCAGTATCTGCCCCTCCAGCGCGCGCAAAGCGCGCACCGCCAGGGCGGCAAAGAAGCGATTATCCACCGGCACGGCGCAGACCCCAGGGTGGCGCCTGGTCTGGCAGGGCACCTCGAAGGCCGACCAGTTGGCGGCCTCGGTTGCCGAAGCGGCCAGTTGCGCCCGGACCGCGCCGGACTTGTCGGGATGGTGGAGGGCCAGCCAAAAAGACAACGCGTGGCGGACCTGGTCCTGGAGTGGGCGATCACCCACCCGATCGCCGAGAAAAAAAACCTGCAACGGCTTCCCGCATTGCGGCGCATCGGCCGCGCGATCCATGTACGCGGCGTCCGGAACCACCGTGGCGAAGATTTCCGGCAACCCCTTGAGCGCCAGCGGGGCCGCGGCGGGCCCGGCCCCGCGAGGTCGCTGCCACTGCGCGAGGGTCTCATGCACCGCGGCCGGCATCTGATAGCGGGACAATCCCCAGGGAGTCGCATCCGCGGTCGCCTGCCAGGTGGCAAGCTGGAGGTGATCAATCGTGGCCATGTTTCAATCCTTCCGTTGAGTTAAGGGCGTCAAAAAACGGTGCGTAGAGCAGGCGGGCCACCCGGTATTCCCGGGGATTGGTCGTGGGATCCATGGCCAGCCGCAGTTGCTGCAGCGCCTGAACCAGGGGGCTGGAATGACCATCGTCCCACGGCAGTCCTTCCTGCCAGGCGAACGAGCGGGGGGCGAACTTGGCGTCGACGAAGCCGCAAAAAACCGGACACCCGCCGCGGATGCCCCGGCCGATGGTCTGCCAGAGCGGGGTCAGCATGTCCCAGGCAAACTGGGCCTTGAACTCGGTGGGCAGACTGGAATAGCCGCCGCGACACTCCAGGCTGCGGCGGACCAGCCGGCTGGCCTGGCGCCGCATGCGCTGCGCGCGCGACCCCAGATCTTCCGGCGTCGGCAGGGGCGCGAGGCCGTGCGCGTAAATCTCCAGCGCCAGACGGTTCAGCCGGCCGATCGTCGCGCTGAAATCATCGGGTCGGGGGTGGGGACGATGCAGGAAATAGATCGCGGCGATGGCCGCCTTGCGCTGTTCATTCAGGATGTTGTGCCCCCGCGCCACGATCTGCAGGGGGGCGACCAGCACCGAGTGTTCGGGCGTGCGCCCAAACGCCTCGATCAGTGAGCGCGGCAGGCGGGAGGCCCCGTGCTGGCCGGCGGTCGTGCGTGCGGCGCCGTCCCGCTGATCCTGCTCCAGGCAGTAAACGCGCCACGCCGGTGACGGTAACGCCTGGTGCAGGGTATCGGCCACCACCGCCGCGTCGGCATACGAATTGACGACCAGCAGGGCCCGCCGCCGATCCTGCAGGGACGCCTCGCTCCAGACGGTGGCCAACCGTTGCCACTGCTGTTCCAGCAGATTCAGGCCATCCTGCGGGATCGCGAAGCGCTCGGCGATGTAGATCAGCCGCCCGCGCCGCTGGGATAACCCCGCCCCGGAGATCACCACCTGGCTCCCGTCGGGCTGGCGGATCGGCACCAAGGCGAACCGTGAGTCACGGATCGCCGCCAATTCGCTCGGCGGCTGGATCAGGACGCCGGCGACGGGCACCTGGACATCGAAGGTGGGGGACGCGCTGTCAATCGGACGCTGGCAGCCCGGGACGGCGCGCCGCCCGCTCCCGCCCGCCCAACTCGTCCCTGACAGCATCAGGACGTGGGGACCCGCTTGCCCTTCGCCCCGTAACAGATCGTGCAGGTGGGTCAGCAAAAATCGCCCGACGCCAAGGTGGTTGAGCATGGACAACGTACCCCCCTGCTCGCGGGCGCGCTCCGGGCTCGGTTCATCGTAGAGGAGGCCAAAGATGGAGCCGGCGGGGTTACCCGGCAGCAGATTGCGATACTGCTTGATGAGGCGGTCGGCCAAGAGCGGCGGCCCGTCGCCACCGAAGTCGAAATCCCCCGCCACCGCCGGCTGCGCTTTGATCAGCCAGTGGTACCGGTCCAGCGCCACCTCGGCGACCACCGCCAGCAGCAGGATTAAGGCGTTTTTGCGGCGTTTCGCCACGCCCGGCCCGGGCGCCGCCCCGTCCTCGTCCGCCGCCAGGCCCTGGCGTTCCTCAGGGGAGAGGATGCAGAACGCCTGAAGGCGATCACCCAGCGCCGCTTCGACGTCAGGCAGGAGGTCGCGATAGTCTTCCGCCAGGAGGGCGTTGATGCCGATCTCCTGCAGGGCCAGGGCCGCCTGGCGCAGTGCCGCGTCAGTCAGCGCGGGCAGGGATTCCGCCGCGTCCGTCGCGGCACGCGCCCCACGCGGCCGGCGCTCGCCAATGGCGGACGCTACCTGGGTCAGCTCGCGAAATTCACCGTCTCCCAGCGGGGTGAGCGGCGCCCCCGTGCGCGCAGCCTGCGCCCGGCGCCGCAGGAAATCCAGTAGCCCCACCCCCGAGAAGGGCGTGTTCAGGTAGACGTCATGCAGAAAGGCGGCTTCGTTCTGCACGATCGCATACAGGTGGCCCACCTGCCGGTTGAGTTCGCCGAAATTGTTGGTCCACCGACAATTCAGGGGCTTTTTGAACTGGGCGCCGCTCCGGTTCTGGATCGCCGCCCAGGCCTGCGTGGTGACCGCGGGGGTGTAGTTGTTACCCTCGCGGCCCATGATCGGCGCGACCGGGACGAAGGCGGCGTCAAGCGTTTGCTGTACGGCATCGACCTCGTCGCAGATCACCAGATCCACGGTGTATTGCAGCAACTCTGGGAGCGAGAGTTGCTCCTCCAGGGTCCATTGGTCCGGCATGACATACAAAAAGGCCTGCGGGGTCATGATCAGGACGCGCGCCGCAACGGCGGCGCGCTGTTGCCCCTGGGCGGGGCACGCCGGCCAGAACGGGCACGAGCGCTCCGCGCCCTCGTCAGCGCCCCGCGCGCCAGGGCGCGAAGAGGGGCGCGGGGTGTTCCGCGCCACCGACTGCTTGATTTTATGACAGGGTTTTTCGGCGAACAGGGGGAACGGCCCGCCGTCCGCGTCCCCCTGGATCAGCTCCGGATCGGCCGTTTGCAGACCGTCGAGGGGGCAGCCCACCCCGAAATCCGCGCCCAGTTCACCGAGCGCGGCGAGGTCTCCGTACCGGCTGCCCCGACTCTGGCGCCAATGGATGGCGTCCAGGTGCCGCTCGCGGTTGGACAGGCTGGCGAGCACCGTGGCCGGAATCCCATGCCGGCGCAAACGGGCCGAAAGGGTGGCGCCTTGCAGGGTGTCCGTGACGATGACCGCGAGCCGGGGTCCGGGGTTCTGCTGCGCCAAGGCGAAAATCAGCCCCATCACCAGCGTTGATTTCCCCGAGGACAGCATGCCGACCACATGCGTCACCCCTGCCAGGGTCAGGGTGTCGTCGGCAAAGAAATCCGGAGACAATCCTTCCAGGTGCGACGACTTGTCCAGGCGCTCGGCCAGATGGAGCGGCGGCAGGTCATCCGGCCAATCCGGCGCGGCCTCCCGCGCGTCAACCTCCCGGGCGATCGCCCGCAGCTGCGTCAGGCTCACCTGGAGGGGGGCACGTTCCGACCGTCTGAGCAAGGTGTGTTGCGCAACCGCTGGCAGGGCATGCGGCAGGGCGGGGATCTCGTAGGCGCGTACCGTCCGATTGTGATCGCGCTCAATCCGGGCCGGGCCGGGCACGGCGACGCGCAGGTCGTGGCGCGCCCAGGGGACGGGCCGGCGCAAGGTGTCCCGCAGATGCTGCAACACGCCCGGGGGCGCGGCTGCCCGCCGCACGGGCCGCTCCGCCTGGAGGTCATAACAGCGCAGCACCTCCGGAAAGCCGGCGTGCGTCTGACATGCCTCCAGCCAGGCCGCGGGCGAACCAAAGCGTCCGCACAGGTGCCGCAAGCTGGCCACCGTCGCGTGAAAGGCCGGCACATCCGTCACCTCGGTCGCCAGCGACGTGTAACCGGTCATCAGCACCGGCAGTACATGGATCGAAGCGGTGGGCAGGTGTTCGGCCAGCGCCGTCAAGCACAACTCAATCAGCCCCAGCAGGGGGAGATCCGCAGGTAGGGCGCCCGGGGTAAGCGCCGCGGTCAGCGCCCGATAGCCCTCACGAAAGTCTTGATCCGTACGCATCGCTACGCCCTCTCCCCTGTATCCGGTAAAGTGGCACGCCGGACCGTGACAGCCTCAGCGGTCGCTGAAACCCATCAACGCCCGCACGCGCGTCAGGTTGATCACGCGCCGAGCCGGCGCAGGTGCTTGAGCAGGCGCGACACGCGCATTACCCGCACGCGACTTTTCCCCTGCGCGGCCCGCAAATGCTTAAACTGCTCCTCGTACCTCGGAACCAGCTGCGGCAGGTAATCCGGGATGACCAGATAGCAGTCGTCATCGTCCGCAAACTCCTTGAAGCCCTGAAAGCGGCGCGCTAAGTGTGCGGGCGCCAGATAGTCTTTGACCTCCAGCGCCAGGCGGTGACCGGATGGCGAGACCGCCAGCAGATCAATGCGGTCCAGCTGCGGCCAGAGCGTTGTTTGCCAGCCCTGCTTGTCCAAGCCCGCGGCCAGGGAGAGTTCCGCCAGCCCGGGCAAGCACCAATAGCGGCGAAAGGCCCGGCGCAGCTGCTTCATGCGGGGATCATAAGGACGGCGGGCGCACTGTCCCGTCTGAGCACGGCGGACGGCCTCCGGGTCCCGGCATTCCGTGCTGAAGTCCGCCGTCCGCGCGCCACGGCGCCGTAGAATCGTCCCCGACACGGTGCACAGGGGCAGTTCACCATTGATCGCCAGCGCCTCGGGCACGGGGGCATAAAACGCCTCCACGAGCTGAGCGGCGTATGGGTCATCCGCCAACCCCGCCCCCAACAGCAGACTGAGGGGCGTGTCGATCACCGGATGGGTGATAAGGGCGCGACGCCAGGCGCGGTAGAACTGCTCGCCGTCCAGGCGATCACGGCACACGCTGAGCAGCCATTGATAACCGGAATTTTCCTCGATTTCCTGCTCGGGATTGCCGGTCGCGACCGCCAACCGCTGGCAATCGCTGGTGATGGCGTTATCGTCACACAACACGGCCGCATAGAATTCGCCGTCGGGGTCCCAGGACATATCGGGCACCCACGTGGCGAGCGGCTGCTGCGCCACCTTCCGCAACTGAGACAGGTCAGTCGGCCAGCAGGCCGACCCTGCCAGCAAATTACACGCCGCTCCCCGATCAAAGGCCCGGCGCAGGGCAGGCGGATAGGGGCACGACAGATAGCCCTGTTCATCGAGGTGCGCTTGCAGCGTGACCAACGCCGAGGCATACAGCCTCAGCAGGGTGTCGTCGGGGACGGTGGAGTGCGAGTCCTCTGCCTGGTGCGTCATGATTGATGATCTGCCTCCGTCGGGGATGCGCTAGCGAAACGGCTGCCCCCAGACCGTGGTGAACTGCGCCGGCAGCGCCAACCGGTTTGGTTCCTGCTCAACCCGACCAAGAGGAGCGGACACAGCGGTTTGTGGCCGGCTTCCCGGACGCAGGCGATGGATGCCTCAACGTAGGCGTTCCCTCGTTCGACGGGGGGCACGGGCCGGGCTGTCGTCGATGGGACCATATCTGGAGGTTGCACACCCCTTCAGCCTGAAAGTCCGGGTGCTTCTTCGCTAGCCGGTTGGCCAGTTAGGCCAGGGTCGTGGTCGGACCGATGCCCACCCCCACCGGGGGCCCGGTCCACCGCAACACTCGCGCCCGCAAGGTGCGCCCGTGGGCGGTCTGGTCCCAGTGGTCGAAGCCGGCAAACCGCAGAAAGGACTCGTCGATTAAGAGTAGATCTCCGGCTCCGGGCTGAACTGGCCAATGACCGCCAATAACTGCCGGCTCATGTCCGCATAGAGGGTGGAGTTGGACGACAGGGCCACGCCCCGGTTCTGCTCCAGGAGATCTCCCGCACCTCGAAGAACGGCTGCCCCATACGGATGCCCAGGGCCTTGGCCTCTTCGCTACGTGCCACGCAGCAGCCGTCGTTGTTGGACAGTTCCACCACCGACCGGTCGTGCAACCGGTAGTCGAACACCCGCTCGCAACTGACGTAGAAGTTGTTGGCATCCACCAGGGCAAAAGATGCCTGGGGGGGTGGGAAGAAAACGACGGCCATGCTGGGTTTCCGATTATTGTTACCTTAATCGGATTATAGCTCCGGCATCGGACACTACCTGACCAAATCGCCAGCGTGGAAATATCTGTTATTGGCGTGGATATTGCTTTCCAAAAACCAACACGGACCGGCAACAATCCCCTCCTCATGGGCGGTGGGTTACGCCCCGATAGGGAGGCGTCTTGTCAGTGGTCTAGCCACCCAGCGGTAGGGGTTGGTAGCGGCCCCGTAGCACCTGAGAACCCCCTCCGTAACGGTCATAAGCCCAGTAACGGCATGGCCTGTAGCGGTGTTGCATCTGTAGCGGCTTAGGGGGGTTCCAGGTAGGTAAGGTGAAAACCTGATCAGGGCTCCTACCTGATAACCTGAGGGTGGACCCGGGCGCTGAACCGATACAGGGTCTCCTGTGGTGGATTGGGGCGGGTCATTCAGCGGTAGGCCACCCACACCGCGCCAAAGGTGATGAGCGCCGCCCAGCCAGTTGGTGGGGTTATCTCCTCCCTACCTCCCCCAAAAGCCGCAAGCTGCTAAAGGCGCTACAGGGGTCGATTCTGCTGGGGTTTTGGCTGCTAGCTTGGGGCAGCACCCCGTGCTACGTTCCTGCTGGGTTTTTGCAGACCCAGATCCATGAGGAGAAGGGGTGGGGTGGTGGTGACCTTGGCGCCTGCTCAAGGGGGCTAAGGAACCACCCCTGGCAGGGGCCGTGGGGTCCCCCTCATGGTGACGGTACACTTTGCGATAGACTGGCTCCCCTTGCCATTCGGGAGATTGCCATGCCTCAACTCCTTTATATGATCCCCAAACGCACTCACCTGTCCTGGGACCCCCGCCTTGAGCCCTTGGACCTGGAAGCAGAGGTCGGTGTCGAAATCCCGCTCCTGGGTTACGTCAGTGCCGGCCGGCCCGTAGAGACCCCGGAAGAGCAGGAGATCATCCGCATACCCAGTCACATGACCCGCAAGGCCAGCTATGCCCTAAGGGTCCGTGGCCACTCCATGATTGACGATCAAATCCAGGACGGGGATATCATTATTATCGAACAACGGCAGACGGCGACCAACGGCGAGACGGTCGTGGCGTTGATCAACGGCGAAAAGGTGACGCTGAAGCGGTTTTATGTCGAGAATGAGGGGATTCGTCTGCAACCCGCCAACCCGGAGATGGAGCCGCTCTACTTACGCCATGATGAGATCGAGATTTTGGGTATCGTCACAGGGGTAGTACGGATGACGGGTGAGTAGTCCCGGGCCGGACATCAAATACACCTTCAAGGTTGACTTCTCTCATGCACCGATTTGCAAGGTCGTCGGTGAATCGTGAAGGACTGGTGAAGCGCGCAGAGATGGACTGAAATTCTCGGGAAGATTTTTTCCATTATGTGTCAGGGGGAATTCTCTTTACAGGCTGAATGCTGCTTAAATTTTCTCGTGGCGGACTGCTTTGCCTTCTTCCGATCCCTCACGTATAAGTCGGAACGTCTGACGAAGATGATCTGACCTACATGGGCAATACTGGACTCCGTGTCCCTTCTGCACTGTTAAGTTTCCCACCTGCCAGGCTCCATTGCTAACATAGCGGGCTCCATTGTCCTTTTCATCACTAACCTAGGAGTCCATGATGACGGTTGAAACCATGAGCCTTGAGGAACTACAGCAACACCTTGCCGAACTGGAACAGCAACGTGCCATTGCTTTTCATGAGCTTGAGCAGCGCAAGAAGCAAGGCAAGTATGATGTGGCTCAGCAGGTTAGGGACCTCATCATTGGGCAGGGCTATAGCCTGGAAGAGATCCTCCCGTTGGTAACCGCGAAACGACGGCGTTCTTATACCCGGCGCCAGCAGGTACCAGCGCCTGAGCCAACTCCACAAGCACCATCAACCCCGCAAGGCGTCTATTTTGTCGACCCGGACAACCCGGCCAATATCTATGTCAAGGGGGCGCTCCCTGCCTGGCTGAAGGAAAAAATCATCGCACAGGGTCTTGATCCCAAGAGCAAAGAGGACCGTATCCGCTTCAAGGCGGAATATCTGCACCGGGTTGGAGGCTGAACG
>JAGVUH010000147.1 GCA_019136395.1 Gammaproteobacteria bacterium | reverse complement strand
CAAGCTGGACGTGCTGCTGGTGCAGTTCGCCATCCTCTACCGCGGCGGCGAGAAGGTGCAGATGTCCACCCGCTCCGGGGAGTTCGTCACCCTGCGGCAATTGCGCAAGGAGGTGGGGCGCGACGCCGCCCGCTTCTTCTACGTCATGCGTCGTTGCGAGCAGCACCTGGATTTCGACCTCGACCTGGCCAAGTCCCAGTCCAGCGACAACCCGGTGTACTACGTCCAGTACGCCCATGCCCGGGTGTGCAGCGTGCTGCGCCAGGCGGCGGAGAAGGGGCTGGCGGTGGAGCCCAGCCCGGGGTTGACCAACCTGGAGCACCTGGCGGAGAGCCACGAGCAGGACCTGCTCAAGACCCTGGCCCGCTACCCGGAGGTGGTGGAGACCGCGGCCCTCAACGCCGAGCCCCACCTGCTCACCCACTACCTGCGCGAGCTGGCCAACGACTTTCACACCTATTACAACGCCCACCAGTTCCTGGTGGCTGACGCGGCCCTGCGCGATGCCCGTCTCAAGCTCATCCTGGCCGTGCGTCAGGTGCTGCGCAACGGCCTCAACCTGATCGGCGTCTCGGCGCCGGAGACCATGTGACATGGCGGGTACCAACGGCGGCCCACCCCTGAGACCGCGCCACCGCCGGGGCGGCGGGTCGGGCTTTTTCTGGTTCCTGACCGGCGGGCTGCTTGGCGCCCTGGGGGTGGCGGTCGCCTGGATGATGGATGAGCGCGGCGAGCCCCCGGGCGGCGCCGCGGCCGATACCCCCCGCGCGGCCCAGACTCAGCCCCAGACGCCCCCCAAGTTGCGTTACGACTATCCGACCATCCTGCCCGATCTGGAGGTGGTGGTGCCGGAGGAGGATATGTCCGACCGGCCTCCGGCCCTGCCGCCCCCGCCGGAGCCCGATCCGCTCCCCGCCAAGGAGTTGCCCAAGACCGCGGTCAAGACCCCGGCCAAGGAGCCGGGCAAGGAAGGCGCCAAGGAGGCGACCAAGACCCCGCCCAAGGAGGCGACCAAGACCCCGGCGAAGGATGCATCCAAGGAGCCAGCCAAGCCCGTGGCTAAAGAGGCAGCGAAGGAGCACACCAAGCCGGCGACCAAGGAGACCTCGAAGGAGCCCACCAAGCCGGTGGCCAAGGAAACGCCGAAGGACCCGGCCAAGACCCCTCAGCCCGAGAAACCGGCGGAAACGGCGCCCAAGGCGGGCGATAGCGAGACCTACATCCTGCAGGTCGCCTCCCTGGGGACGCCGGCGGAGGCCGAGCAGTTCAAGGCCAAGCTCGCCGCCCAGGGCATCGCCGCCAGCATCCAGCAGGCCAGCGTCGACGGCAAGACCCGCTATCGCATCCGCACGGGTCCCTTCAAAGGCAAGGAGGCGGCCAACAAGGCCCGCGCCCAGTGGGCCAGCCGGGGCCACCAGGCCATCACCATCAAGCTCAAATAGCCGGAGGGTAGTCCGCTGCCCCTCCGCGCCAGCCTCCCCGCTTCAGATTCATCCGGGGAAAGCATTCATGCCCCCTGCTACCTTGGCGGGTAGAGCTGGCACAAGCCGCTGATTCTCTTGCCCCCTCCCCCCTGGTGGGGGAGGGTGGGGAGAGGGGGTCTGAAAGGGGCGCCGTGGCTACACCAGGTCGAAGCGCTCGAACTCCAGGGTGAACTGGCCGCGCCCCTGGGTCTGGCTGCGCAGGTCGGTGGTATAACCCAGGACCTTCTCCAAGGCGATCTCGCAGTCGATGGTGACCCGGTCGCCCTCGGCGCGGGTATCGCGGATGCTCGCCAGGCGGGACTGGAGATCCCCCAGCACGGTGCCCAGGTTCTCCTCCGGCACCACCACCTCCATGGCCATGAGGGGCTTGAGGGGGGCCGGGTTGGCCTCCTCCAGGGCCTTGTGCACCGCCCGGGCCGCGGCGGCCTGGAGGGCCTCGGGGGTGGAGGCGGCGCCAAAGACCTCGACGCGCAGGATGCGGGCGGCCACGTCCTCCACCGGCGTCCCCAGCAGGGGACCGGCCTCCAGGGCGGCGCGCAGGCCGCGCTTGACCGCCGCCGCCTGCTCCATGTTCAGGGTCGCCCCGGCGGGCAGGACCTCGGGGATCTCGTCCTGGATCAGGACGCCGGCGCCTCGCGCCCGGGCCTCCACCGCCACCGCCACCCGCGCCTTGCGCTCGGGGATCTTCTGCTCGATGACCGGCGGGGTGGCGTGGATCTGGTCGCCGGTGCCGGTGCCGAGGATGGTCTCGCGCACCGCCACCGCCGGCCGGCCGCTGCGCACCCCGACGCGGAACTCCCGGTCCAGGCGCTCGATGACGATGGCCAGGTGCAGTTCGCCCATGCCGCGCAGCAGGCGCTGGCCGGTCTCCGGGTCCTCCTCCAGGCGCAGGGTGGGGTCCTCCTCCAGGACCTTCTGCAGGGCCTCCAGCAGTTTGTCCTCCTCGGTGCCGGCGGTGGGCTCGATGGCCAGGCCCAACACCGGCTCACGGGCCTCGATGCGCTCCAGGCGCAGCAGGTGGCCGGGGGTGCAAAGGGTGTCGCCGGTGGTGGCGTGGCGCAGGCCGGCGAGGAGGACGATTTCACCCGCCTTGGCCAGATCCAGGGCCGTCTTGCGCCCGGCGTCGACGTCGAAGATGCGGGAAACGATCTCGTTGACCACCCGGCCGTCGGCGGTCTGCAACTGCACCTTGTCGCCAGGCTTAAGCTGGCTGCGGTAGAGGCGGGCGAAGACGTGGCGGCGGCCCTCCCACATCTGCACCTTGAAGGCCAGGGCGACCAGGGTCCCCTTGGCGTCCATGGCCACCTCCTCGGGGCTGCCATCGGGGCGGATGGCGATCGAGGGGGGACGG
>JAGVUH010000482.1 GCA_019136395.1 Gammaproteobacteria bacterium | reverse complement strand
TCGAGCCGCGCGGCATAGCGCTCCAGGGAGGCGGCCTCGGCCTGGTAGTCCGCCTCGCGGTGAAGCTGACGCCGCGCCTCCTCCAGGATGGGACCGATGTCGAGCCCCTTGGGGACCAGGCCGAGCGTCCTGCCAAGGAAGGACAGATTGTCGAGGTCGCTGTCGATACTTTCCCGCACGCCGGGGAACTGGATCTTGATCGCCAGCTGCCGGCCATCCCGGGTTTCGGCCCGGTGGACCTGCCCGATCGAGGCCGCGGCCAGGGGGGTGAACTCAAAGCGCCGGAAGCGGCGATCCCAGTCGTTGCCCAGTTCAGCGGACAAGACCTGGTTCAACTGCCCGATCGGCATGGGCTGGGCGCGATCGCGCAGGCTGGCCATGATCTCCGCCGCCTCCGGGGTGAAGAGGTCGGTACCGTCCATGGACATGAGCTGACCCATCTTCATCACCGCCCCCCGCATGGTGGCCAGCCGCTCGGTGAAGCGTTGGGTATGCGCGGGTGAGAGCCGGATGCGGCTGATTTGATCCCCGTTGCGGTTGCGCGCCAATTCCATCAGCCCGCTGATACCGACCCCGACCGCCAGATCAGTCGTCGCGCGACCGAGATGCCAGAGTCGGCTCAAGCGCTTGCCGGGGACCGGGAGGCCGGTGGTCGTTGCAAAATCACCCATGATCGAATGCCCTGCGGTTAAATCCTGTCCACGGCCAGGGGCGGACCCAAAATCCACACATAAGTCTCGCCGCCTTGCTACCCTAGTATCTGAATTAAATGCCGTCTGAATAGTCTCAATCTAGCAATTGCCGAGGACCATTCAGCAATGTTGCGGAGCTTCTCAGGACCCTAGCCCGTGCCTCATTGCAACAGAACCGCAACCAAAAGGCTTTAAAACACAAAAGGGCTAGGCCTTACGACCTAACCCTTTGATTTTTGGCTCCCCGGCGTGGACTCGAACCACGGACCTAATGATTAACAGTCATCCGCTCTACCGACTGAGCTACCGGGGATCTGTTGAAGCGAGAAAGTCTAGTCACCCCGGCTTGTCGCGTCAAGCCTAAGGTCTCGTTTCGCCCCCAAGGCCCAAATCGAGGCCAGGGGAAGATCCAAGCCACATGCCCAAGGTATGGAGCTAGAGAGCGCGCGGCGCGGGCCCCAGGGAATTCCCTGGGCGACCATCCGCACTCTCCCTGTCTCTTACTACCTCCGGATCAACCGGCGACGCCGGCGATACGGTCCAGGGCCTTTTCCAGGTTGGCCATGCTGGTGGCGATGGAGATGCGCACGTGGCCGCCGAGGCCAAAGGCCGAGCCGGGGACCAGGGCGACGCCGGCCTGCTCAATCAGGTATTCCGCCAGTTCCAGGTCGTCCTTGACGCCATCGATGGCGTCGATCAGGCCCTGGACCTTGGGGAAGACGTAGAAGGTGCCATCGGTGGGCAGGCACTCGATGCCGGCCATGCCATTGAGGCGGTTCACGACATAGTCATGGCGCTCCTTAAAGGCAGCGCCCATGATGGCGATGCAGTCCTGGGGGCCTTCCAGGGCGGCCTGGGCGGCGACCTGAGAGATGGAGGTAGGGTTGGAGGTGCTCTGCCCCTGGATCTTCTTCATGGCCTTGATGATATCGGCGGGGCCGGCGGCGTAACCGATACGCCAGCCAGTCATGGAGTAGGCCTTGGAGACACCATTAAGGACCAGGGTGCGGGGGGCCAGGTCCGGGCAGACGTTGAGGATGTTGACGAAGGGCTCGCTGCTCCAGCGGATGTGCTCGTACATGTCGTCGGTGGCTATGACCACCTGGGGATGACGGCGCAGCACCTCGCCGAGGGCGGCCAGTTCCTCGCCGCTGTAGGACATGCCGGTGGGGTTGGAGGGGCTGTTGATGACGAAGAGCCCGGTGCGCGGGGTGATGGCCGCCTCAAGCTGGGCGGGGGTGATCTTGAAGCTCTGGTCGGCCCCGGCGTCGACGATGACCGGCACGCCGCCGGCGAGGATGGACATGTCCGGATAGGACACCCAGTAGGGGGCGGGGATGATGACCTCGTCACCCGGGTCGAGGATGGCCTGGGCCAGGTTGTAGAAGCTCTGTTTGCCGCCACAGGAGACCAGGATCTGCTCGGCGGTATAGTCGAAGCCGTTCTCGCGCTTGAACTTATCGACAATGGCGCGGCGCAGTTCCGGGGTACCTTCCACGGCAGTGTACTTGGTGAAGCCATCGTTGATGGCCTTGATGGCCGCATCCTTGATGTGGTCAGGGGTGTCGAAGTCCGGTTCGCCGGCGCCCAGGCCGACCACGTCCTTGCCGGCGGCGCGCAGGGCCTTGGCGCGGGCGGTGATGGCGAGGGTCGCCGAAGGCTTGACGGCTAGTACACGGGCGGAAAGTTTGCTGCTCATCGGTCCTGTTCTCGGGGCTGAAGTCGGTTCTATGATCGGCGGACGTGATCGGCGGTTGGGCCAGTGGTGAAGAGGCGGCGCCCTGGCAATCGCGGGCGGGGCTCCCAATAATAGCCAATTGCGCCTTTTCCGGCATGGGGGGATTGCGGATTCATCCGCGCCACCCTGAATCCTCCAGCCCCCTGATCCCTCCCGATGAATCAAACCGCCGACAAGCCCTTTGAACTGGTTTCCCCCTTCAGCCCCGCCGGCGATCAGCCGGCGGCCATCCGCCGCCTGGTGGAGGGGCTGCGGGACGGTGAGGCGGGCATGACCCTGCTGGGGGTGACGGGCTCGGGCAAGACCTTCACCGTCGCCAACGTCATCCAGGAACTGCAACGCCCGGCCCTGATCCTGGCCCCGAACAAGACTTTGGCCGCCCAGCTCTACGGTGAAATGCGCGACTTCTTCCCGCGCAACGCGGTGGAGTACTTCGTCTCCTATTACGATTACTACCAGCCGGAGGCCTATGTCCCCGCCTCTGACACCTACATCGAGAAGGACGCCTCCATCAACGAGCACATCGAGCAGATGCGCCTCTCGGCCACCAAGGCCATCCTGGAGCGGTCCGACGTCATCATCGTCGCCACCGTCTCCTCCATCTACGGCCTGGGCGACCCGGACGCCTATATGAGCATGGTCCTGCACCTGAGCCGTGGCGAGCCGGTGGATCAGCGCGCCATCCTGCGCCGCCTGGCGGACCTCCAGTACAAGCGCAATGAGGTGGAGCTGTACCGCGGCACCTTCCGCGTGCGCGGCGACGTCATCGACATCCACCCGGCGGAGTCGGACGAGGAGGCCCTGCGCGTCACCCTGTTCGACGACGAGATCGAGTCCCTGGCGGTTTTCGACCCCCTCACCGGCGAGGTGCTGCGCAAGGTCGCCCGCTACACCGTTTACCCCAAGACCCACTACGCCACCCCGCGGGAGGTGGTGCTGGCGGCGGTGGACCAGATCAAGGTCGAACTCAAGGACCGGCTGGCCTGGCTGCGGGCGAACGACAAGCTGGTGGAGGCCCAGCGCCTGGAGCAGCGTACCCTCTTCGACCTGGAGATGATGGTGGAGGTGGGCTACTGCTCCGGCATCGAGAACTACTCCCGCTACCTCTCCGGGCGCAACGCGGGCGAACCGCCCCCGACCCTCTACGACTACCTGCCCGACGATGCCCTGGTCATCATCGACGAGAGCCATGTCACCGTGCCCCAGCTCGGCGGCATGTACAAGGGCGACCGCTCGCGCAAGGAGAACCTGGTGGAGTACGGTTTCCGCCTGCCCTCGGCCCTGGACAACCGGCCCCTGCGCTTCGAGGAGTTCCAAGCGCGCCAGCCCCAGACCATCTACGTCTCCGCCACCCCCCGCGACTACGAGATCCGCCACTCCGGCGCCATCGTCGAGCAAGTGGTGCGGCCCACCGGGCTGGTGGACCCGGCGGTGGAGGTGCGCCCGGCCCTGCACCAGGTCGATGACCTGATGTCGGAGATCCACCTGCGGGTGCAGCGCGACGAGCGCATCCTGGTCACCACCCTGACCAAGCGCATGGCGGAGGACCTGACGGACTACTTCCGCGATCACGGCGTACGGGTGCGCTACCTGCATTCGGACATCGACACCGTCGAGCGAGTGGAGATCATTCGCGACCTGCGCCTGGGGGAGTTTGATGTCCTGGTGGGTATCAACCTGCTGCGCGAGGGCCTGGACATGCCCGAGGTCTCCCTGGTGGCCATCCTCGACGCCGACAAGGAGGGCTTCCTGCGCTCCGAAGGCTCCCTGATCCAGACCATCGGCCGCGCCGCCCGCAACGCCAACGGCAAGGCCATCCTCTACGCCGACACCATCACCGGCTCCATGGAACGGGCCATCGGCGAGACCGAGCGCCGCCGCGCCAAGCAGGTCCAGTTCAACGCCGACCACGGCATCACCCCCCAGACCATCCGCAAGGCCATCGCTGACATCATGGAGGCCAGCATCCCCGGCGGGCCCAAATCGGCCAAGGAATACGCCCGGGTGGCGGAGGAGACCACCGAGTACGCCGGCCTGACCCCGGCGCAGATGGCGCGCAAGATCAAGGCCCTGGAGAAGGAGATGTACCAGTACGCCAAGGACCTGGAGTTCGAGAAGGCGGCGGCGGTACGAGACAAGATCAAGGAGTTGCAGACCAAGGGACTGGCGGCGTGAAGAACCGGCGGGGCTTGGTTACGAGGGAAAGCAACGCCAGAGAGGCCGAGTCATGAACGAGGGGCTGCCCGACTGGTCGCTCAGCGCCTCACGGCGGCGTTTGCGTTGGCCAACACCCGCTATTCATGCCAGCCCTGGTTGGCGTCTGGTCTCTGCTAATGGGCGATCCGCCCGAACTTGCCGCTGTTGTAGTCGTGTATCGCCTGGCTGATCTCCTGCCGGGTATTCATGACGAAGGGGCCGTGACCCACGATGCCTTTGCTCCACCTCGACCCGTTTCGCCGCCCAGTCCGTGGCACTGGCATCATCGGTCGCCGCCAGTATCGGGGGGCAAGACAGGAGGAAGGCCAGCAAGAAGGTCCAAGAGCCCAGGCATAAGCGGGACCGGCGGGGGAGCTTCATGGCCAGGAGGGCGTTCATTTCACGGCAATTTCCAATTTAGAGTGTGAACCCTCGATTGCTGGCGGCCTTGATCTTCGGCGCCTGTTGGCATACCTTTTCAGCAAGCCAGGGATAAAATTCGGCTTCATGCCGTGTGGCTTGCGGGCCTCGACCCTCAAGCCCTATACCCCTGGCCCCTTTTTCGTCGCAAAGGCCGCCCGATCGAGCGGCCTTTGTTTTGAGTAGAAAACACCGCGCCGACCCTTCTCCAGTTGATCCAGGTCATGGATCTCCCCAACCTGCGGCCAGATCAGGTCCAGAAAGCGATCTTCCTGGCGCTCGTAGCGGCGCTGCAAGGCCCAGAGATAGTAGTCCACGGCCTGCAGGCCAGGGCAGTTGAGCGGGGTGCTGGATACCACCTCATTCGTCGCAGGGTGCGTGAACCCGAAACTGCTCGCGAAACTCGTAGCCGCCTGCTCCAGTGCGGCGCGAAAGGCCGCGTTACGGGTCTTGGTGCCGCGCTTCGCGTAGCAGATACGCACCTCATCGGCCATGTGGTGAAGCTTGGCAAAGAGTTCCTTTACCAGCAAATCGTATTGTTCGTTCTCCCGGTAGCGATAGCCCGGTTCGCGTACGTTCTGTTGTTGGACATAGGTCGCCAGGTGGGCCTTGTCCTTGATCACGGCATAGAACCGCACCTTAGCATTCAACAGGATCCGGTAGACCTCACGGCGGACCTCGGGGATATCATCCTTGGCATGGAAGGCGAAAGCCGTCTTGCGTTGCTCTGGCTGCATCGAAGGGACAGCCTTGAAATAGGGATCGTTTGTTAACTCTTGACGCAATGACCTGAACTGGTTAGACAAAACCTCCGGCTCCTCGACCTCCAGCTTGCCGAGTATGAAGTAACCGGAACACCCCTCATTGCCGACAATCAGTTGGCCCTTCCGATTGAAAAGCGTCGGGTCCCCCGCCTCATCGACGAAATATTGGATAACCGCAGGAGCCATTCCACCACCCTCACTCACCAGGTGTCCTAGTCTATTGCTCGCCCGGTGATGGGGAACGCTGGGCAGCTTGGACGTAGGTGCTGGACCAGATGATGACCTCCCGAACCCAGTGGGCAGTTGCGGTTCTGATCAATCCAGTAGGCTCGATCATGCCATAGCGCACCTCCACCGCGTAGGGATTGAGTTCGTCCAGGCGATCGGCGTAAGGCGGTGCGGGTAAGCCGGAATCCTCCAAGCGGTCCAACAGCTCCGCGATGTCATGGGTGCGGCGGAACGCGATCCCCGCCTGGGCCAGCACCGCCTTCAAGGCCTTCTCGATCGCTTGCTGGGCATGGAAGCCCGCCAGGGAGTCATGCAACGTCGGATCCTCCGCAAGCTTACGGAACGCCTGCTCATCCCGCTTCGCGGCCAACAGCAATGTCTCCGCCAAAGTCCGCTCAGCCATAGACGACCCTCCCCTCCCGCAGCGCCCAAAACAGGGCGCAGCCTGGTTGGTTGCCCCAGCGCTCCACCTCGGCGCGGGAATACACCAGGATATCGACCGGGATGCGCAGCGGACGCAGCAAGCGCCGCAGGCGCACCATCTCCGCGGCTCGATCCGGGACCTCGGTCTCGATGACCAGCAGGTCGAGATCGGACTCCTCCCGTGCCTCCCCGCGGGCGTGGGAGCCGAAGACGAGGATGCGCTCGGGCTGGGCCGCTTGCGCGAGCCGCTCCACGGCGGCGGCGATCTGGGGTTGGGTGATCATGGGTGGAGCACGGCTATGCTCGTTCGCCGCTGTTCAGGACGAAGGCCCCTGGCCAGCCGCCGTGCTGGTCGATGACGGCGTCGATCTCCTGCATTAGGCGGATGGTCTCGCTCAGGGCGACGACGACCTTGTGGTAGTGGGCGATGTCGTCGTCCGAGAGGGTGCGGCCCTTGCGGTCCTTGAGCCACTTGTGGCAGACCTGATAGCCGCCGACGTGGAAGTTCCATACGTCCTTGGGCACGCCCTTGAAGCCGGCGGTCCGGCGCTTGTCCACCCAGACGGTGTCGTTCGACCAGGTGGGCATCTCGACCTCGGGGTTACGACTGCCGATGAAACCCGTCATGGGTCGGTCAAGGATGGGGGACTCCAGCAGGTGCAGTGCGACGAGTTCGCTACCGAGTTCGGCCAGCGCACGGAACAGCGCCAGATCTCCGGTCAGCGGCAGACGCGGGAAATCGATCTTCAGAAACTCCGCGTAACGGCTCCGGTAGCCGGGACTGTGAAACACCGCGTAGGCGTGGTGGAAGATATCTTCGGGCGTCAGGCCGGCGGGCAGGTTGTGCGCGCCTGTCTGTGGAAGTCCCAGCGCACCAGCCAATCGCGACAAGAACTTGCGAGAAAAATTCGGGGCCTTTGCTGCGCCGAAATCTAATCCTGCTACTTCGTCTTCGACGTAGAGCGGGAAACAATAAGACGCCCGCGTTGATTCCGCCGTCTTCATCTCCGATAAGTAGCGCGTGCAGAACGCCGATGAGAATTCGGGGGTTTGGCTGTTTCGAGACGACAGTAGGGCGAGGTTATCCTTGCCCGCCAAATTAAGCATCAGCTTCCGACTTGCTCCACCTCTCCCGATTTGAATCAAGTTGACCTGATACCAAATCCACCTGGGGTCGAAGGGACGATAGGTGATAGGAAATATCATCGAATCTGCCAAGGCAGGATCAATTTTCGCTCTCTCCCTGCTTGTGTTCCAGTAAGGCCCATCCTCCAGTTCGCATTCGAGTTTTAGTTCCGCATCGGTGACAGCCTTATCAGCGAACTTTAGCATTCTTCGCTTCAATACACTCTTATCAAAATCAATCAGCAATCCGTCCCGATTCGATTTGATTCCGTTCCCGTAGCGCTGCCCTTGATCGGCTCGGGTGTCCCCAGTCCCGAAAATCTCAACAAGTGACGGGTAAGATAAGAAGGAATCTGCTTCGGGATTTTCTGATGATTCCTTGAAGAAGTAATTCGGCAAAACGGGCGCAGTTATCTGACGTGTCGCCGATTGAAACGTCATCCGACTCAACTCATTGTATTTCTCAGCCCTACTCCCCCATATCTCACCCCATTCCAGTAATTTTGCCGATTCAAGATTGCGAACAAAACAGCAAATCGAAACGCCTTGGCGAATGTCGAATAGGTTGTCGTTTTGGCGTCCAGCAGGAACGTCCTCACCAACATTGTTGTCTCCGTGGCAGTCGGTAATAGACACCCGATTGAACTCTCCCAAAATCGCTTTCCGCATTCCGCGATGAATCAAGCCGTCGAGCCAACTGCGATTCGTGATTAAGGAAACTACGGATAAGGGCGAAGTGCGAGTCAGTTGGATCGCGAACGCGGTGAACTTAACGTAGTCATCCGAAAGTGGCTGGACGTTACGCTCTTCCGAAACCAGTCGTTTGTATGGTTCAACGAGGGACTCAGCGTATGGCGAACGATTCGCAGATAGCTTTGCGTAAGGTGGATTGCCGATGACGACGGTGAACCGCTTGTGCCGTTTGATTTCGTTCACTGCGTCCGCTTCGTGTGCAAGGGCCTCAAACCCAATGAACGGAAGCTGCCTGATCCACGGTTCAAGGGCGTTTGTCAAGTAGATCCGGGCCCGCTCCTCGCTACCAAACCGGTATCCGGTCTCCGCCAGCTTGAGCCCGATCTTCATGTGGGCGATGGCAAAGGGGGCCATCATCAACTCGAAACCGTGCAGGCGCGGTAGCAGGTGCCTCGGCACATAGTCGTTCCAGGCGGCGACCTGCTGAGCCTCGGTGAGGCGCTGTTCCTTCCACTTCGCCTTAAGGGTCTGGTGAATGACCTCGATGACCTCGACCAGAAAGGTCGTGGTGCCGGTCGCGGGGTCGAGGATCTGGACAAAGGGCTCGTCTGGCGAGATGGTTTGCGTCTCGCCCGGCGAATCGCTGAGGAGCGGCAGCTTCAAGCCGGGGTGCCTATCCAGTATCTCGCCCCAGGTAGCGGTGTCGGCGAGTCCATCGGCCAGCCCAAACTCATTTTGCAGGAGTTCATGGACACTGCGGACGATATAGGAAACCACCGGGCGGGGGGTGTAGAAGACGCCGCGCTGCATCCGCTTCTTGGCGTCGTACTCCTTCAGGAAAGACTCGTAGAAGTGGATGACCGGATCTTCCTGCGGGTTGCGGTCGCCGAAATCCCGCAGCACCGCCTCCATGTTGGCCTCGCGCAGGAGCTGGACGATCTCGTTGATGCCCAATTCATCGAAGTCGATGCCGGTCCACCCCTGGCCGGAGCGTTGCCGCCCTCCCAGACGCAGAAAGCTCTCCAGCATCTCCTTGAGGAAGGGGTTGGTGACCGGGACCATGTCGGCCATGTTGTCGGCGGTGAGGCCGGCGGGACGGGAAATGCGCGCCGACAGCAGACCATAGGCGATGGTCTGGGCGTACATGTCGGCGAAACCGTCATCGTCCAGGTCATGGATCAAAGCCTTCTTGAAGGCGTCCATGAGGGTGCGCAGTGGGCCGGTGGGCGATTCGATGGCCAGGGCGGCGTTGGCCTTCTTGCGGGTTTCCCGGGCCAGGTCCGCCAGGCGTTCGGCGAGGCGCTTGGCCGTGGTGATGACCTCCCGATGCCGCAGGGTGAAGGCGTCGCCCCAAGTGGCGCGCCAACCAGGCACATCCGCCTCATCATCGGGCCAGCGCAGCTTGGTGGTCAGCTTCCGGGCCACCTCGTCCAGATGCAGGTTGGTGTCGTCGCCATCCCAGCCCAGGACCTTGAGGGTGGGCAGGTCGCCCCAGTCGTCATCCTGGACGAAGTGGGCAAAGGAGATGCGCCGCTCGGCGTCGTCGCCATAGTTGGAGATGAAGAGCAGGTCGGCCAGGTCCCAGGCGGCGCGCTCGGGGCTGTTGGCGGCGGCGCGCTTCTTGAGCACCACGCGGCTCAGGATGCGGCGCAGGGCGACTACCGGCAGGCGCTTGGGCTCGAACCTGACAAAGAAGATGCCCCAGGGCTGGTTCGCCGCCAGGGGCCGCAGGCGCTTGATCTGCTGAATCTTGGCCCGGTTCGCCGCGTCGATGCCGAGTTCGTCCGGGGTGTAGTCGAAGGTGATCTCCTCGAAATCGTCGCCTTCGATGGGCCAGCCCATGTCATCGCGCAGATAAGTGACGAGCTGGTCGAAGCGCTTGATGGCGGCAAGACGGGCGCGGTGGTCGGGCATGGTGCTATCCTTCGTTGAGTTCCATCCAGCACTTGAGCGACGGTTTGACCCCGACCGGGGCATCGACGCGCTTGAGGTAGGTGTTCTTGATGTGCTTCTCGACCTTGTCGCGGACCTCGATCAGGGTCTTCTCCTCGGTGGTGCACTTACGCGGGGTGTTGGGTTTGGAGCGGACGCTGGCGACGATATCGCCAGGTTCTTCCAGGATGGCGTCGCGTTCCAGGTCGTAGAGGTACCAGCGGGCGGTGCCGGCGGCCTCGGTGAAGGCGTTGGCCTCCTTGTCCAGGGCAGGCAGGGCGTAACAGAAAAAGACGCCGCGGGCACCTTTGACCAGTCGCTTACGGCCGCTGAAGATGGCGCCGGGCAGGCCTTTCAGCCTTGCCTCAAGGGTGGGGTCTGTCTGAAGCAGGTCCTGGTACTCCAGGTGCATGTCCTCGACCGCCGTGCGGGTTCCCTCGTAGGCCTGGTTGAATTCCTTGAGGGCCTCGTAGTCATCGTCCGGGGTCAGGAGTTTGCGGCCCTCTATGCCCATGGTCTTGGAGATCAGGAGGGTTTTCTGGGTGACCTTGCTGTAGAGGCTCAGGATGGCGTTCAGCTCGTCCGGCGGCAGGAAGTTCCAGAAGGCGACCTTGCCGCGGAAGCCGGCGACCTCCGGGTGATCGGCGATCAGGCGCCCTTCGATCTCGGGGTTCATGCGCCGGTCCACGCGGCCGATGCGCTGCATGAGCCGAACCGGGTTCCAGTGGATGTCGTAGTTGATCATCCGGGAGGCATCCTGGAGATTCAGGCCCTCGGAGAGTACGTCGGTGGAGATCAGCACCCGCGTCTCCGCGCGGCCCTGATCGGCCAGGGCGCCGGAGGACATGCCGTTGTAGTAGGGCGAGAAGCGCTGGATGACATCGGCCCGGTTGCCTTGGGTGGCGCTGTCCACCTGGGCGACGCCGGTGATGCCAGCCCGTTCGAGTTGCCCGCGCAGGTAGCGGGCGGTGTCGGCGAATTCGGTGAAGAGAAGCACCTTCTGGCCGGCAAGTTCCTTGGACTTCAGCAGGCGGATCAGCTTCTGGAGCTTGTCGTCGTGCTTGGGATCGAACTTCCTCGCCTCGGCGATGAACTGGACGATCTGGTCGAGGTCGAGGAAGGTCTCGGACAGCATCTCGGGGATGTCGAATTCCTCGGGGTCCAGCCGTTCCACGGCGTCCAGGAGTTCTTGCGGGACCACGTCCTCGTCCTCGGTGTCCGCGCCGTCGTCACCCCAGAAGTCAAGATGGCGCTGGACAGCGTAGCCGAGGATCTCGGCGTTCTGATTCTTCCAGCGCTCCAGGCGCTTCTTCTCGGCCTCGCTGGCGCTATGGACCTGGACGAAGGCGATGAGCTTTTTCAACAGTCGATCGCAGGACAGATCGAAGGCGGCCACGGAGCTTTCAAAGCGCTTCAGGAAGTTGGTGCGAATCAGCCCGACGACCTGCTTCTGCCGGTTCTGCTCAAAGGGATCGATGGTCTTGTCTGGACCCTTGTACCAGGCCAGGGGGTAGTACATGGGCAGGGTGAACAGGGGGTTCTTACGCTGGAATGCCTTCTCGAACATCTCCAGCAGGTGGCCGTAGGTCTTGCGGATCGAGTATTCGGCGACCTGCGGGGCGCGGCGATCCGGGAAGGCCGCGGCCTTGCCGGTCTCTCGAATCTGGCTCGCGCGCGCATAGGCCCGGCTACGCTGAACGACCAGGCTGGTGAAGATCGGGTCGGCGGCGAGGAGGTCCTGGACCTCACCGATGACCTCCGCGACATCGGGGATGTCGTGCCCGACGTTCTGGCGCAGGGCCTTTTCCATGTTGTTGAAGTGGGCGCGGAGGTTGTTAACGCCCAGGGTACGGGCAAAGTAGGTCTCGTCACGCCGGGTGAAGAGTTCGGTCATGTGGCGAAAGTCGCTCAACCGATTGTTGATTGGCGTGGCGGTGAGCATGAAGAGGGTCTTCTTGCGGACGCTATTGTCGAGGAGGTCGAAGAGACGATGGTAGCGCGAGGGGTCGCGCCCCCGGGCCTCGTCCGCCTCGCGGCCAGGATTCCGGAAGTGGTGGGCCTCGTCGATGACGACGGCATCGGCAAGCTCCGCGATACGCTTGAAGCGCTCGGGGAAGTCGCCCTGGCGGTTGAGGTCGGTGTGGCTGAAGACGGCGAGGTTGCTGAAATCGGCGTTGCCGCCCACGCCACCGATATGCGGCAGCCATTCCTGCAGGTGCGGTCCCCAGACGCCTTCCTTGGCCGCCTTCGGGGCGAACAGGACCACCCGCTTACCTTCGTGGAGTACCAGCCGTTCGATCAGCATGAGCCCGACGAAGGTCTTGCCCAGGCCCACGCCGTCGCAGAGAAAGGCCCCGCCGTGCTGACGGGCGATCTTCATCAGCGCCCAATAGGCCTCCTGCTGGTAGCGGTCCAGTTGTCCGAAGACCCGTGAGCGGGTCTCCTCCCACTCCGTTGCGGTCAGTTCGTGGCCGCGGAAGAATTCCTGAAGTGCCTTGCCATAGACGTCGAACGGCGTGTAGAGACGGGTCTGACGTGCGATGGTCTCGATGATGGAGTCCGTGATCTCTTGGGCCTTATCCCAATAATCCTCGAACCACTCTTGGAGCTGGGCGACCTCGCGGGCGCTCTGGACCTGGATGTTTAACTCGACGTTCTTGGTCAGACCCGGTGCGGTGAAGTTGCTGGAGCCAACCAGGGCCTGGGAGCCAACCACTTCGAGCTTGGCGTGGGTGATGTACGCCTTGGCGTGAAACTTCTCGCGGTCGTAAACGCGGCACTCGATCTGGCGAGAGCGTAGGGCTTCTAGGATCGCGGGCACGCCGTTCAGGAAGGGGTTGGCCTGTTTGTCAGCCTCGATGCTGTTGTCCAGGACCGCTACGGCCCGGGCGCGGACGGCATCCAGGAGCAGCTTGCGCGTTCTTTGGGTTGTGTCCGCACCCATCAAGATTCGGATCTTGTCTAGTCCTTGCCAGTGCTGATCGAGTGCCAGCAGCGCCCCGATCTCGAAATAGCCCGTGGCAATATCGAAGGCCTTGGCGATACCGCACCACTCTTGGAGGTAACGGATCCCCGTCCAGCCGGCGACACTGTTATCAACGATGAAGAGGTCGCGACCTTTGGCTTCCATGGGCATAACAGCAACTCGATTGGAAAGAGCCTGACGATTGGAAATCGGACACGGGTGGGATGGGTTGGACCCATGCCTAACCTGACCCCCGGGGCGTCTCGTGTAACCTATTGGCCCAAGGGAATCTCGTCAAGTCATTCAGATGGCTTCAGATGGCTTACCAGCATCCACCCCCCCACCCCCCAGGCTGCGCTAAAATGCCCCCCATGCTGACCTACCCCGACATCGACCCCGTCGCCCTGGCCCTGGGCCCCCTCAAGATCCACTGGTACGGGCTCATGTACCTGGTGGGCTTCGCCGCTTTCTGGGCCCTGGGCCGCTACCGCGCCAGCCGCCCTGGCTCGGGCTGGACCGCCCCGCAGGTCGACGACCTGCTTTTCCATGGGGTGATCGGCGTCATCATCGGCGGGCGCCTGGGCTACATGCTGTTATACGGCTTCAATCAGATCCTCGCCAATCCCCTCAACCTGTTCCGGGTCTGGGAGGGGGGCATGTCCTTCCACGGCGGCCTCATCGGCGTCCTTATCGCCATGGCCTGGTTTGGCCGCAGGCAGGGCCGGACCTTCTTTCAGGTGACCGACTTCATCGCCCCCCTGGTGCCCTTGGGGTTGCTGGCCGGGCGCATCGGCAACTTTATCAATGGCGAGCTTTGGGGCCGGGCCACGGAGGTGGCCTGGGGCCTGCGTCTGTCCTGTGAGCGCTTTCCCCACGCTTGCCGGGACCTGCCTCCTGGCGCCGAGTGGAGCCCGGCCCTGCACCCCTCGCAAATCTATGAGGCCGCCCTGGAGGGGCTGGCGCTGTTCATCATCCTCTGGCTCTTTTCAAGCCGCCCCCGGCCGACCATGGCCGTTTCCGGGCTCTTCCTGATCGGCTACGGGATCTTCCGCAGCCTGGTGGAACTGGTGCGGGTGCCGGACAGCCATCTCGGCTACCTGGCCTTCGACTGGCTGACCATGGGCCAGTTGCTCAGCCTGCCCATGA
>JAGVUH010000189.1 GCA_019136395.1 Gammaproteobacteria bacterium | reverse complement strand
ATTCTAGGGCGGCTTGGCCATAGTCAGAGGTGGTAGATCGCGTCTTCTGGGGCAGAGGATTCGAGTCGCGGCTGGGCTCGGTTTTGGAGGGAAGTTTGAAGGTCCGAGGGTCGATGTAAGGCCGTTCTTTGGTGACAACTCTCCCATTCTCAACAACTTGGTAGGTCTTGGGCTTTCTTTGGTTGTCAGGGGTAGGATGAGGAAGGTTGGTCGGCGTCTGAATAAAGTTACTGTTATCAATTGTTGAGTTCATCAACTTACCTGCTTCGCTGAGCGTTAAACAAAGGTGTTATGCATCCCGCGATGACCGTGAAAACGCGATCACTGAACTACTCCACCGTCGCCGGGTGTTATAACTGGCGACAGGCGCAATGGTAGTGCATCAATTGCAGAAATCAAGCCGTTCGACTGCAAATTTAAATGCCCTTTGCCGGGTAGGGAATTCCCGGCGGGGGCGGGTCAGGTTTTCAGCCCCGCAGGTCCCCCCCGCTGAAATCCTGAAAAACTGAAAAACTGAAATCCTGGCCAAAAACCCGCTGTTTTTCATCGAGTTTCAGGTTTTCACCCCTGCCGCTGGGGTCGCCAGACTGGGGGCCAGCTCATTGGTGGCAATTAATGGCCTTTCGCTAGGCATTTTTTCTTTCCCTATTTAAGTGCCATAACTCGGACGATGGTGAGGGTCAAGGGAAAGGGCCTTTCCTTAGGCATTTTTCCTCTCCCTATTTAAGTGCCATAAATCGGATGGTGGCGAGGATCAAAGAAAAGGGTCTTAAATCGGATCAGAGGAGTCATCCGAATAAAGCGCCTTTAGCAAGGAGGGCATGACATCAAGGGGGAAAAGGGGAGGTCGAGAAACTCCCCGGAGGGGCCTATATATATATTAATATATATATATTAAATAATATATATAGGGTCTTTATCTGCATGGAGAGAGGGGAAGCCCCTGCCGGGGCGGTTACCCCCGTGGTGGCAGGGTCTCCCGGCCACCGGGGCAGATTCTCCGGCTGGCACCCCCGGCGCTGCGCCGCCAGCTCCGCAGATTTTCAGATTTTCAGATTTTCAGTTCCTCACCTCCCCCCAGCGGGGCGGAAAGGACGCTGAAAAACTGCCATCCTGCCACCCTCCCTGGGACCGGGGCGGGACCGGTCGCCCTCCCTTCTCCCTGCTAACCGAAGGGCATCCTTTGGGATCGTCTTGACCGTTCCCCGATATCCCCGAGACTCCTTTCCCCACCCCAGCCATCGTTATCGGATGACCGGGGTGATGACAGTGTTACCTCAATCAATCGCAGCCAGGATTGCCTGAGCTTCGGGATGGGTTAAGGCGAAGCGGCGCAAGTGATGGAACTGCTCGGCGCAGACTTCCCGAAATTCCTGGTTGGTGCCGAAGCACAGGTTCGAGTAGGCAAAGAGGCAGATCGTGACCCCAAAGGCGTCCGGGGACAGGTCCCCCTGGTAGCCGTTGGGGCTGATCAGGCGGAAGGGCCGATCAGCGCTGGGGGCCATATAGAAGGCTTGGTTGTCCAGGCGGTAGAAGTGCCAATAGCCGCCGGTGTAATCGGCACTGAGATTGCCGGCGATAGCATAGACGGTGGGTTCCAGGCGCAAGGGGAAGTGAACACCGAACAATTGGGCGGTATGGTGAATGCGTTGGGATTCAGGGATCAGGGTACGTTTCATGTGAACCTCAAATGACGGGCGCAGGCCAGCCTCCCCGGTGAGGGGATGTTGAATTAACCCGGTGGAAAGGGACCCGGACGACCGGATCAGCGATGGACGAAGACGGTACTCAAGCCCAGGCCGACCAGGAAGATGGCCAGGCCAAAATGGACTTTCTGGAGCATCAAGCCAAGGGTGACGAGCGAGAGGGGTGAGCCGAGTTTGCCGAGGATCAGCGTGGCGATGAAGAGGATGAGGATGGCGTGGGGGCCGGAGAAGAACGGGGCGCTTCTCATGCTGGCTTCACCCGCTTGGATGCAGCGCGTTTGGTCAGCGGGACAGTGCGCTGATTGACCGGCTCGGGAATCGTCAGGGACGTGCCTTGCTGGATCAGCTTCTCCATTTCCTTGAGGTAGCCCGAAGACTCCACCGGCATCATGCCATGGGGTACGTCCGGGATCGGTTTCACTAAACCTTCCTGGCAAAGGGCGGCGAGGATAAAGCCGCCGTTGTTGCGACTGCCGGGGCAGACGGGGCGGAGGGTACCGGAGGTGATGGGCTTGTCATCAGTGAGTTTCGCCAGGATACCGGCCAGACTGAACCAGTGTTTGGAATGGAGACCCCCGGCGCTATTGCTCCACAAGCGGATATGGAGATTATCCTCGGCGTCACAGCCCAGGTGATAGGTCAGGTCGCTGCTGCCGGAGAGGGATTTGCAGGTGGCGATCTTGAGGACACGGATATCGGACATGGGAATTACCTCGTTGGGTTGGAAGAAAAGGCTCTTCATATAAGATGCCGAGCGTTACGCAGGGTCGAGACAGCATTCCAGGGCTTCCTTTAATTCGCCTGAAACCAATGAGTCCGGAATTAAAAAAAATGATGCCGAATTCGTTATTGGCGAGGAAAATGCCTTCGTAATAACCGGGGCGTTTCATCACCCCCTCCCAGGGGATATCGGCCAGGGTGTAGAGTTCATCCGGCCAAATCGAGGTGAGGGGACCGTCCTGATCGCCGTCTTCGCAGATGACGATGAAGCCTTCCTCTTCGGCGTTATAGGGCTTGTCTATATTGCCAAAGGGGACGATCAGACGATCTACCAGGGTTTTGGCTGGGGTGTAGAGGGAATGATTTGAAGGGAGTTGATGGAGGTCGGTGGGGGTTTTGATGGTCAGCATGGTGCT
>JAGVUH010000047.1 GCA_019136395.1 Gammaproteobacteria bacterium | reverse complement strand
CGACGTTGTCCTCTCCCCGCACTGGTCCCTCATCGTCCCTGCCGGCGATGAATTCCTGTTGACCCTGGACCCGGATCAAGCCGCGCAGATTCGGGTGGCCATCCTCAATACCACTGGCCTGGACGGGGTGGTGGATGACCTGACTGCGCTGGAAGCTCTTGAGGCCCCCCAAGACGGTGACCGCTATCTGGTCAGTGCGGTTGACCGGGTGTACGTCTGGGATGCCGACGGCGGCGAGGCCGAGACCGGCGCTTGGATGGCGATGGAGCCACTGGATGAGGTGGTGACCGTCACGGGCCATGCCCTGTCTGCGGTACCCAAACTGGGGCAGATGGAAAGCCTTAACCGCGCTCTGATTGGCCCGGGGAACGTGGTCGCCAAAAGTGTGCGTGACAGCCTGGAAGTAGCGCTGACAACCTGGATGCCGTAAATGGCTCGCCTCACCCGCCTCCTGTCCCTCACCCGCCTCACCTGGCTGACGGCCCTGCCGGCCGGACCCAGCCCGGTCCCGCCGCTTGAGTTCATTACCGCCGATGGCGTCTACTTTGTCACCGCTGATGGCGTCTACTTTGGAGTGTCTGCGTAATGGCCACCACCTACACATCAAAATACGCCAGCGGTGCCGCAGTCGATGCGGCGCTGGATAAAGCTGGGACGGCTTTGCAAGCCGCCCACATCGATACCGACAGCGCGACTACGGCGCTGCATCACACACTCGGCACCGGAGCCAACCAAGCCGCCGCAGGGAACCACGCGCACTCAGGAGTGTACGAGCCCGCAGATGCGACGATCCTCAAGCAGGCTAATATCGACAACACCCCCGTCGATGGCGCCACCACCGCGCCGATCTCCAGCAATTGGGCGTTTGACCATCTAGCAACCTTGCACGCCCCGGTCAACGACATCGGCACCCCGGGGCAGCAAGGCTTCGGCGTCGGCATTTGTCCCAGGCTGCCAGAGGGCTTCGCCCCTCTGTCGGGGACCTACAACAAAAGCAGTGACGAGTACGGTAACTATCGTTATCGCGATGGCTCGATCATGTGCTGGATTCCCGCGTGTTGGATCAAATACGAATCCGGCGAGCCAACCGATATCAAACCGCTGGCCTATTTCACCACGGAAGCGGCCGCCAATGCCGCCGGCTATGTCAGCCACCGCGCTGACTGGGATGCCGGCACGCATCAGCCGGGGCAGTTCGTCGACAAGTACAAGTGCTCGTTAGGCTCTTACGACGGGGTCGCGGTCGCCTCCTCCCTGGCCAATGGCGTGCCCCTGGTCTCCAGCCCCGGCGCCGTGGGCCAGGTGGGCTTTGCCGCCGTGGGCGCCACCAACGCCTACCACGGCGCCATCGTCGCTGCCAAAACGCGCGGCGCCAAATTCTTCTGCAACAGCCGCGCCATCCGCGCCAAACTGGCCCTGCTCAGCCTGGTGCACGGCAAGGCCGCCACCGGCACCACCTATTGCGCCTGGTACGATGCCACTGGCACCACCAACTTCCCCAAAGGCTGCAACAACAACAGCCTGCGCGATACCAACGACAGCAGCGTCCTCTACACCGCCGCCGATCCCCTCGGCACCTATCCCACCGCCCCCACCACCGGCAGCGGCGTGCCCTTCGCCAAAACCACCCACAACGGTCAGCCTTCCGGGGTAGCTGATCTCAACGGCGGTTATTGGGAAGTTGATCTTGGCATGACGTGTATCGCCAGCGCCAAGAGCATCAGCGCCGCCACCCAGGCCAACCCGGTCGAAATCACCGCCACCGCCCATGGCTTCAGCAGTGGCGACCTGGTGATGATCACCGGCGTGGTCGGCATGACGCAACTCAATGACAAGCTGTACCAGATCACTAAGACCAGCGACAACACCTTCACGCTTAATGGTGTCGATGGTACCGGCTTTACCGCCTGGTCAAGCGGCGGCACTGCGACCAAGGGTGCTTGGTATGTCACCAAGACCGCCACCGCGATGAAAAGCTACACCAGCGGCGCCAGCGGGGCCACTGACCATTGGGGCGCGACGGGCGTTGCGGCCACCATGCAAGCGATCACTCCGGACTTCCGTTTGGACTACCCCAACAACGAGTTTGGGCAACGTTTTGGCAGTACCGGGGCCACCTGGCGCGGCGATGCAAATGGCGACGCCTGGCATCTTGATGGGCTTGCGCTACCCGAGCAAACCGGAATCAGTAGTGCCGGCACTAACCAATACGGCCAGGATTATTTTTATCAATACGTACGCGACGCCATGTGCCTGCTTTCTGGCGGGTACTGGTACAACACGTCCGATGCGGGGGTGTGGAACCTGTTCCTGAACTACGCCCGGACGGACTCGTCCCACCTTGTCGGGTTTCGCTCCGCCGCCTATGTCTAAATGTTGGCCGGCGCGGGAGCGCCGGCTTAGCCGCGATCCACAACCATGGGTATTCACAGCGCCGCCTTACTCGATCGGAAGTTCCTAGAGATGCTGAAGCTCTTACCCGTATCCGCAATACCGGGCGCCAATGGCGCCGTTAGAGGCTATGACATGAGTACGACCACCCTTTATCGCTATCAACCCGTCGTCACGACCGGCCCCGCTGGCACCGATCACCGCCCGACCGGCCCCGATGGCCTTGATGCCGGAGAGACAATAACCGAGCTATGCGAACTGGACGGTTGGCGTTATGTCGCCGTCCCCGCCGGCATCGCCCCCCAGATCCCCGCAGCCCATCAAGGCCGCCAGTCCGCACACGCAGTTGATCTCCCAGCGGGTGATCGAGCGCATCCGCAACACATACCCGCTTGATGAGGAGCTGTACTTTGCCAGGATCGCGGTCGGTTCCTTGCAAGGCAGCTATACGTTACTGGCTGGCGAGGCAGATGCCCTGGCGCAGTACCAGGCCTATGTCGAGGCTGCAAGGGAATGGGGGCGCGCGGAGCGGGCAAAATTAGGTTTGTAACTCAGACAAATTATTGGAGCGTACTAATGAATACCGTGACCCGTACCGGGGCGTTCAATGTTAACGCCACGGCCTGGCGCGGCCACCTGACGCTCCTCAACGACGGCGAAGTCGGCAAGGCGATTGACGGCTCCGAGTGGGGCATCAGTATGATTCTGTTCGCCAAACTGACCTTGACCCTGACCGCCGGGGCGTCCTGCGTACTGTCGGGCTTTGACCTGCACGGCGAGATCGACGCGCCAGGCTCAAATGACGAGTACGTGAAGTAAGTAACCAGAAATGGCTTGCACGACCACCACCGCCAAAGCTCTGCCGTCGCAAAAAAGCGGTAATACCTGGACCTTTCCCTTCCAGTGGAGCCAGCGCGATGGCACGCCCCTGGATTTGTCGGGGTGCCAGGCGCGCATGCAGGTGCGCCATGCCACCACCAAGCGGGTGCTGGCAGAGCCGGATGAGATTGTCCTCGACGCGGCTGATGGCCTAGTGACGGTGACCTTCAGTGCTGCGACCACCGCCGAAGTGCCGCCGGGGACGCATCTGACCGATCTCAAGCTGATTTTCCTCTCGGGCGAGGAACTGTCCAGCGCCACCCTGTCCCTGCCCGTGGTGGAAGGCCAGACCGAGTGAGCGTGGTGCCGGTCCAGGTTGTCGTAGCGCCATCGCCGATAGTGGCGGTTGATGTCACTGGAGCGATTCCTGTAACGATAACCACGGGTATGCAAGGGCCTCCTGGTCCTCCTGGTGAGGCCGTGATTGCGGGGCATACCGTGGTGGTAAGCAATCTCTCACCGGGCGACCACATCGAGTTCACGGGTGTGAACTGGTACAACGTCCACAAAACCTCTATTTTTGACGGCGGTAATTTCTGATGGCTAACGTAATCCGCATCAAGCGGCGTGTTTCTGGCGAAGCGGGATCTCCCAGCAGCCTGTCCAACGCCGAATTGGCCTACAACGAAGTTGATAACATCCTCTACTACGGCAAGGGTGACAATGGGTCAGGCGGCGCCACCTCGGTCATCGGCATCGGCGGGGAGGGCTTCCTAGCCAAGAAGAATTCTCCTGTGTTTACCGGCACGCCCGAGGCTCCCACGGCAGCGCAAGGGACAAACACAACTCAGATTGCGACCACCGCCTTCATCAACGCTGAGATCGCTGCGGACGCTGCCCCTATCAGCCATGTCGGTGCGACCGGGACCGCGCATGGGGCGGCTACCACTTCCGTGGCCGGTTTCATGTCTGCTGCCGACAAGACCAAGCTCGATGGGGTAGCAACCGGCGCGACGGCCAATACCGGCACGGTGACCTCGGTTGGGCTGTCCATGCCCTCAGAGTTCTCAGTGACCAATTCGCCGGTTACCACTTCGGGCACGTTGACCGTCGCCAAAGTCAGCCAGACGCAAAAGACCTTCTTCGCCGCGCCTAATGGGGCAGATGGAGAGCCTACTTTCCGTACCATCGCCGCTTCGGACGTACCGACCCTCAACCAGAACACGACCGGCACGGCGGCTAATGTCACGGGCACGGTGGCTATTGCCAACGGCGGTACCGGGGCTACGGTCGCTGCTACGGCCTTGAGCAACCTGGGTGGCGCCCCCCTGGCCAGTCCTACCTTTACCGGCGTACCGGCGGCGCCGACCGCCTCGGCGGGGACCAATACGACGCAGATTGCCACCACCGCCTTTGTGCAGGCGGCGGTTGACACCGCCCGCACGGGTCTGGACGTGAAGGAGTCCGTCCGGGTGGCGACCACCGCCAACATCACGCTGTCGGGTGCCCAGACGATTGACGGGGTGTCAGTGGTGGCCGGGAATCGCGTCTTGGTCAAAAACCAGGACACGGCCAGCCAGAACGGTATCTATGTGTGCGCGGCCGGCGCCTGGTCGCGGGCCACCGATGCAGACTCTGACGCGGAAGTGACGGCGGGGATGTTCACCTTCGTCGCTGAAGGCACGGCCAATGCCGATTCTGGCTGGGTGCTGTCCACCAACGACGCCATCACGGTGGGCACCACGGCCCTGGCCTTTACCCAGTTTTCGGGCGCGGGGCAGTTTGACGCCGGGGCGGGTCTCACCAAGTCGGGGTCGACCCTCAACGTGGTGACTGCCGACTCTGGGCGGATCGTGGTCAACGCCGACAACATTGACCTGGCGACGGTCACCCAGACCGACACCTCGGGCACGGCGGGGATCAACTTCGTTCAGTCTATTACCAAGGACAGCTACGGGCGCGTGTCCGGGCGCGTGGTGGCGGACGTGCGTACTGGCTCCACCGCCCAAACCGGCATCCTCCAACTGACGGATTCGACCAGCAGCACCTCGACCACCACGGCGGCCACTCCCAACGCGGTCAAGACTGCCTACGACCTGGCCAACGGTAAGCAAGCGGCGGACGCGACCTTGACCGCCTTGGCGGGGTTGACCACCGCCGCCAATCAGATGATCTATTCGACTGGCGCGGACGCCTTTTCGATGACTTCCCTGACCGCCTTTGCGCGGACCCTGTTGGATGATGTCGACGCCGCTGCCGTGCTGACGACGCTCGGGTTTGGCAACCTGACGATTGACGGTGGGACCTTCTAAAGCAGGCGTCGTACATGGCTAATATCATCAAGATCAAACGCGGCACGCGGGCGCAGCTCAATGCGGCAGCGGCGGCCAACGGCCTGGCGGCGGGCGAGCCGTATCTGATCACCGATGAAAACCGTCTGGCGGTTGGGTTGTCGGCATCGACTTATGCCGAGTATGCCTTGGCGGCTCAGGGCGTGACCAATGGTAACAGCCACGATCACCACGGCGGGGATGGGGCGCAGATCGCCTATTCCAGTCTGTCGGGCACGCCGACGCTACCCAGCGGCGCTATCGTGGGCACCACGGACCAACAGACGCTGACCAGCAAAACGCTCACTGATCCGGCAATTGTCGGCGCAATCGCTGAAGATGTCTACACCATTCAAGACGGCGCGGCGTTCGAGATTGATCCTGGCAACGGGAGCATCCAACTTATTACGCTTGGCGCCGCCCGCACGCCGAAAGCTACCAACTTTGCAGCGGGTGAAAGTGTTACGCTGATGGTATTGGACGGGTCGGCGTATACACTGACCTGGACAGACGCCACTTTTGGCGGTTCCGGTGTGGTGTGGGTGGGTGGCAGCGCACCGACGTTAGACACAACCAAATACACCGTCATTGAACTATGGAAAGTCGGAAGCCAGGTCTATGGCGCCCTGGTGGGAGCGGCGTGATGTTGCATCACAGGTTAAGGTCTGGAACTCCTAAAACGGCAGCCGCCGGTCAGCAGGCGTGGACGACAGCAGGCTCCTCTAGTTGGACCGTGCCGGCAAATGTTACGTCGGTTTGCATCTTGTGTGTAGGGAGCGGGGGTAAAGGCGGCTCAAACTCTTCCGGTTTGGCCTTCGGCGGCGGCGGTGGAGGCGGCGCGTTAGCTTACAGTAATAGCATTGCCGTAACGCCAGGCGAAACCCTTTCTGTGGCTATTAACAGCAGTAGCAGCTCAGTAAAGCGTGGTGGTACTACGTTGGTACTGGCGGCGGCAGGCGCGGATGCAGGCGTTGATTACGACCATCGAACAGGCGGTGCCGGTGGAACCGCTAGTAATTCAACGGGCGTCGTAAAATACTCGGGGGGCAGTGGCGCCGACGCTACTTCCACCTATGCTGGCGGCGGCGGCGGTGCGGCAGGTTATGCCGGTGTCGGGGGTAACGGAGGCGGCGCATCTAGTGCAACGACTGGTAGTGGCGGTGGAGGCGGTGGAGGCGGCAGTGGTTCATCTGCTTCAGAAAGTTATAGTGCTGGTGCTGGCGGTGGCGTTGGCTTGCGAGGACAGGGCGATAATGGCTTGGCAGGGTATAGTAGCCAATGGCCTGAGTCGAATGGTGGTGGTGGTTCCGGCGGCAGCGAGGGAGCTTCTAATCTTTCTGGATTTAGCTATGGCGCAATAGGTGGCGAATATGGAGGCGGAGGAGGTGGTAATAGTAAGCAAGGCGGTAGCGAAATTGCTTACGGTGGTGTAGGGGCTGTGCGTATTATCTGGGGCGCTGGTCGCGCTTATCCTTCAACCAATACAGGAGATGTATGATCATGTGGTTTGATCCTGTTTCGGCAACTGTTTATACAACGCATAGCGACATCCGCGCCGATTATCCACAAGTATCTTTCCCTCGTGAAATGACGGAAAACAATATCTCAGCACTGGGTCTCGTGCCGGTGACGGCGATTTCGCCTGATTACAACCCAGCCACACAGGTAGCTGAAGAGACTACGCCGGTAAAAATCAACGGCCAATGGACTCAGCAATGGGTTATTCGTGACTTGACGCCAGCCGAACTCAAGGCTCGCGTGCCCACTGTGGTCACGATGCGCCAGGCCCGCTTAGCCCTGCTGCAATCCAACCTGCTCTCCCAAGTCGAGGCCGCCATTGCCGCGATTGAGGACGCTGGCCAACGCCAGGCGGTACAGATCGAGTGGGAATACGCCGCCGAGGTGGACATGACCCATCCCTGGGTGCAGAGCCTTGCCTCCGCCTGGGGCTTGACCGAGGCGCAACTGGATGATCTGTTTACGCTGGCGGCGACGTTATGAACTGGCCCTGCTGGTTTTCTTGGCCGGCTGCCAGTGTGGTCCTACCGGGCGCGTGGCGCCCGATGCCGAGGCGCGACGCTTTTCCGTCGCGTCGTTTGAATACCAACTTGGCGTTAATTGCCAGGATCAAGTGAAATGAACGCGATCTTTCTGACCCCGACCACGGCGATTGTCAATGCAATGCTGCCGACGCTTATGGCGTTGATCCCTGACGACATCATGCAAACGGCGCTGGATAAGTTGCTAGACGCCGTGGAGGACGCCATCGCCAAGTCAGAGACCAAAGTGGACGATGCGTTGGTCTTACCGTTGCTGGCATCCTTGCGGGTCAAGCTCGACGTGCCGGATAACGACGTGTGAGACCGGCGTTGTATGCTTGGTCAGCGGTACCCTCTACTGTGGTTGCAGCGGAGGCGGCGGCGCGTGTCACGGAGTTTGACAGCCTGCTCACGGTTCTTGTGCAGTGGGGGCTGGGGGCGGTGGTCGGCTTGGTGGCCGTTAAGATGATGCTGGTACTGTACCGCGATAAGGAAGATTGGACTAAGGCGTACCACAATCAGCTCCTGGAACTGACGCGGGATCAGATTGGGGCGATCCGCGACACCAAGAACACGCTGGACAAGGTCGAGAGTACACTTGAGGAGCATAATCGTGAGTTCCAGCGGTTTCTTGAGGAACTACGGAGGATTACGCGATGATTTGGTCCCGTAAGATTACCGCGCTACACCGCCGACGATGGGGCCAGGGAACGCCAGGAGCGCGTTGCTTCTGATCAGGCCCTCGCCGCCCGGATCGACCTATTGCATAACCTATTAGCTGAACAGGAAGGCGCACATGCCGTTCAAGCTCAGTAAGCGTAGTCGCTCCCGGCTGGAGGGGGTCCATCCCGACCTGGTGGCGGTAGTCGAACTGGCGATCATCATGACGCCCATCGACTTCACCGTGATCGAGGTGGAGTAAAGGAGTATCACAACCAGCTCTTAGACCTAACGCGGGATCAGATAACGGCAACTCGTGACACCAAGGCTGCCCTCGACAAAGTGGAGGGCGCTTTGGAGGACCATAACAAGGAGTTTCATCGTTTCCTCGAAGAGCTGCGGAGAATTACACGATGATAACCCCGCGCAAATTTGCGGTCGGCATGCTGGCATTGTTCCATGTGGCCATGGTGACCCTGTTGATTCATCTGACGTTTTTTGCCGCCAAGGGCGCCCGGTATACGGCAACCGATGGCGCCAATGAGCGGAACGAGCGAATCGCCGCCGACCTGGCCTTGTCGGCTCGCATTGATGAGTTGCACAACCTCTTGGCCGAACGAGCCGAGTAAGCGGGTCGTGACGGCACACTGACCGCATGAGCCTCTTCCCCGACATGCAGACAGCGGTTGCATCTTTCTGTCGCGACCGCATCGCTGGCACGCCCCTGGCGGGGCAAAGCCTGGACGAAGACTATCTGGCCGCCCAATTGCGGGCGGCCACGGTCGATGCCGGACTAGCCCTGCGCGTGTTCCTGGAGCCGACCCTGGTGTTGCCCGAGACCGCCACCCAAGCGGAAAAAGACGCCCTGGACGAAGCCGGCACCCCGTGGGTGGAAGAGCCGGGCTACGACCTGGAAGGCGACTTTTTCAGTGGCGAGCGCTGGGGCTATCTGGTGACCCGCCATCGGCCTATCGTCGCCGTCCACTCCATGCAGTTTGTCTACCCCCAGCCCTATAGTGGGGTGTTCACTGTGCCGGCGGACTGGATTCGCACCGACAAGAAGTACGGTCACATCCGATTGGTGCCGGGCACTCAAGCCTTCGCCGCGCCGCTGTCGGCGTGGGTCATGCAGGTCATGGGCGCCGGGCGCACCGTGCCGCAGATGATTCAACTGCGTTACACCGCCGGGCTGCGCAATGCCGCCCAGCAGTACCCGGAACTGGTCGACCTGGTGCAGCGCATGGCCGCCCTGCGCATCCTGCAGGCGCAGTTTGTTGGCGCTTCGTCCAGCATCAGCGCCGATGGCCTGTCGGAGAGCCGCAGCCTGGACCTGGACAAGTTCCAGGGCGATATCGACCAGCACCTGGAGCGGTTGCGCCAGGTCATCCACGGCGTGCAGTGCCTGGTGTTCTGATCCCGGCCCAGCGTCTACCCCATGCGTCTCGACCCGTCCAACTTCAATCGCTTTCTGAATGGCCTAGGGCAGCAGGTGCTTTGGCGGGAGGCCATCGACTGTCCGTGCCGCAATCCGCATAGCGGGGCCGCTGATCAGGCGTGCGCTCTGTGTCATGGAGTGGGCCAAGCCTGGAGCGAGTACGTGGAAGGGGTTGTTGCGTTATCCGGACAAAAACAACAGCGTGAATGGGCGGCTTTTGGTTTGTGGGAGTCAGGCGATCTGGTAGTAACAATACCGTCCGATTCGCCCCTGTATATTCTGGGTGAGTTTGATCGCGTTACTTTTATCAATTCCAGCGAGCCGTTTAGTTTGACCCAGGTGCGCGAAAAAAGTGGCCCCTTGCCCTTTTTGGTGCGCAGCTTAGAGCGCTGCGTGGTGCGAGGCACCGATGATCAGGAACATCCAGTCCTGGTCGAACTAGCGGTACCTACTTTAGATGAACACAACCAGCCGACCTGGGGGGCCGGGCAAGGCCCCGACCCGCTGCAAACTTACAGCTTGGCCGGGCGCAAATACCCCGAGTATTTTGTTTACGGCAATTTCCCCCAGGACCGCGCCCATCATCAAGGCCTGGACCTGCCGCGCAAAATCATCCTGCGCCGATTTGATTTATTTGGCCGCACGCGCTGATGGCCGATATCGACCTGATCATCGACCTGCAACTGCCGCCCCTGCCCGACTGGCCGGTGTTTTCGCGCCTGGCCTTTGCCGTGCACCAGGTCGCCAGCCAGGTGCATCGCCAGTGGCTGGCTTATGCCCAAGGCGCGCCGCTACCCACGGGCAAGCGCATCACCCCCCGCTCCGGCGGCTATCTCAAGTCGATCAGCCTAACGCCCAAGGGTGACCTGCAGTGGGAGGTGGCGTCCAACGCCCCCTATGCCGGGGCCATCGAATATGGCACGGCGGCTTATGACCTCAAGCAGATCCTCGCTACCTCGGCCAAGGTGCGACGCACTAAAGACGGGCGCCGCTACCTGATCATCCCCTTTCGCCACGGCACCGGCACCGGGTCGGGCCAGGGGATCTCCTTTGGCAGCAACGTGCTCACCCCCCAGGAATATGCCCTGGCGCGCAAGGTGCTGCGCGCGGCACCGTCGCACATCACCGGCATCGGCCAGCGCCCCAGCGGCAATTATCCGGGGCGGATGGTGCCGCAGCTCCAGTACCACTGGGGCGGGCGCCTGACCCGCGAGCATCTCCAGCAGGCTGGGTTAGCCCCGGCGCGAGTACGGCGCTTGCAAGGTATGGTGCGCTTTGACAAGCCCGGTGGCGGCGGGCATAGCCAGTACCTGACCTTCCGCACCATGATTGAAGGCTCATCCGGCTGGCTTCGCCCCGCGCAGCCCGGGCGCTTCCCGCTCAAGAGCGCCGTGGACCAGTACCGCGGCGCCGCCGAGCGTATTTTTCAAGAAGCAGTGCGGCAGGATGTCGCCGCATTCCTGGGCGACCAGTCGTGACGCCATGATGGCGCCATGGCCATCACCTATCTCCAAGACCTGAGCCGCGCGGCGGCGGCGGTCTACCTGTATCTCGATCCCCCCAGCGGCCCCAGTCACCTGCGCCTGGTGCGCCGCTACGACGACGCTTTTCCCGCCCTGCCCAGTGGGGCGGGCAATGTGGAGATTTATGCCGGGCCGCTAACCAGCGGCGTCTTGGATTGGCACGAGGTCGTGCCCGGCGTGCCCCATTGGTACGCGCCCTATTACCTGACCAGCCTCACCTGGACGCGCGGCCCGGCGCGCAGCATTACCCCGACCATCCAGACCCATGCCCCGACCCGCGATAGCCTGGATGTCATCCGCGAGCGCGTCGAGGTGGGCCTCAATGCCTTGGTGGCTGCTGGCCATCTGCGCCATCCGCGTCAGCACTTCACCGTCCTCACCGCCCCGCCGGTGCTGGAAGACGCGGTCTTCCCCGCCGTGGCGGTGCATCTCGACCAGGCCACTGCCGACCAGCATTTTATCGGCGGCTTTATCGGTAACAGCGTCACCGAGGGCGGTCAGGTGCGCACCGACGAGGGCTGGTGGGCGCGCTATCAGGTGCAGGTCGAGGCCTGGAGCCTCAACCCCGATGAACGCCGCCTGCTGCGCCGCGCCCTGCGCGACATCCTGGTGGCGGGACGCGACGTCCTGGAGCTGATCGGCTTGCTGGAGCTGGAGGTGTCCCTGGCCGATAGCGAGGATTTTCAGTCCTATAACGCCCCGCTCTATCACACCGTGGCCAAGCTGTCCTACCTGGCGCCGGACGTCATTTGGAGCGAGGCCATGCCGTTGCGCGAGATTATCTACCCCACTGACATCACCGGCGAAGATGCCGCCGCTGCCCTGTCGTGACAGCACACTAACCCTGTTTCCCCTGCTCTTGGAGTCTTGTCATGACCACGTCCACCGAACCCGCACCCCGGCGCGCCAAGGCGGGCGCCGATGCTGTCGCGGCCGCCGCGCCGCCGGCCACCCCGTTATCGCTGGACGATTATCTGTCACGCGAGCCGCGCCTGGCCAAGCGCCCAGAGATGACCGGGGCCTTTGCGCGTTTTTGTCAACGCCGCAAAACCTTGCGTGCCACCAGCGCGGAGTACGGCGCTTTGTTGACCGCCTTTGAGCGGGGAGCCTATTAATGAGTACCTTTTTCAACGGTAGCTATCTCGTTACCCCGGACGTCGTCTCGGCGGTCGATGACAGCCTGATGTATCCCGCCGACCTGCCCTCGGGCAATGTGCTGACATTGATCGGCGAAGCGACCGGCGGCAAGCCCAAGACCGCCTTGCGGCTGCGCTCGCCGCTGCACGCCCAGCGGCTGTTACGCTCCGGCCCACTGCTCGAGGCCGCCATCCGCGCCTTTGCCCCCGCTTCCGTGGCGGGTTCGCCGGCGGCGGTGCTGGCGGTGCGCGTCGACCCCGCCACCCAATCCGAGGCCGTGCTCAAAGGCGCGGGCGACGTGGAGGTCATCAAGCTCACTAGCACCGATTATGGCGCCCACACCACCGGCTTGGAGGTGCGGCTGGAGACGGGCTCGCGCGTGGGCTTCCGCGTCTCGGTGCGCCAGGACGGCGTGGTCTATTTCCGCGACAACATCGGCCTGGATGTCATCAACGTGCAGTATACCGGCAGCGCCGAGACGGCGGCCGTCAAGTGCGAGGCCGGTAATCTGGTGCTGGAGGCGCCGGCCGGCACCGCCGTCAAGACCTATATTCTTAATGAATGGGCGTCCGCCGCCGCCTTGGTTGAGGCCATCACCGCCAGCATGACGGACTGGGAGGTCACGGTGGAACGTGGCGCGGAGCGCTTCCGTCCCGAGCGCATGGACAAGGTGACCCTGACCGATGCCAAGACGGCTGCCGGGGTGCTGACCGGCAACGCCTGGTCGGTGATAAATTATCTCAATTCCAATTCTGAGATTTATGTCACGGCGGAATTCGCCTCCACCGCCCCGGTGTTGTCGCCCGTCGCTTGTCCCTGGACGCCGTTGACCGGGGGCATCAATGGCAATGTGCTGCCGGTCGACTGGGAAGAGAGCTTGGGGGCGCTACATGAGGTGGAGGCCCACTGGCTGGTGCCCTTGACCGACAATCCGGCGATCTGGGACATGACGGCGGCGCACTGTGATTATTTGTCCGCGCGCAAGCGCGAACGGCGCGCCTTTGTCGGTGCCGATACCGGCGTGACCGAGGAGCAGGCCAAGAGCCATGCCTATGGCATCAACAGCGACCGCGTCGCCTATGTGTGGCCCGGCGTTTATGAATATGAAGTGTTTACCCGGCAATTGGTGCTCAAACCCGCGTATCTAGCGGCGGTGAATGTCGCGGCGGCCTTTGCCTGCCTCAACCCGGGCACCACCATGAGCCGCAAGGCTCTGTCCGTCGCCGCTGCCGAGGTGTTGCTTAAGGAGCCGACCGATACCGACGATCTGATCGAGGCGGGCGTGCTGCCGTTGGTGCAGAACGAGGCCGGGGTCATTGTTTCGCAGGCCATCACTACCTGGCAGATGGACGACCGCTACAACCGCCGCGAGGTGTCGGTGGGGGCCGCCGTGGATTATGTGTCGCGGACCGTGCGGATGGCCATGGAACCGTTGCTGGGTGATCGCGCCAGCCCGGAGATCTTGCCGCGTGCCCGTTCACGGCTGACCTCGGTGCTGGATGATTTGGCGGTGTCCCCACCCAATGGCCCCGGCACCATCGTGGGTGATGCCGCCAACCCGGCGTATCGCAATATCAGTCTGGAGATTGAGGGCGATGTGATGCACGTCGCGTTCGAGTGCTCGCCGGTCATTCCGATCAATTATGTCCTGATTGGCATCAGCGTTTCGCCCTGGCGCGGCACGCTGGTCACGGGCTAAAGGTAATCTCCTATGGCTACTACCTATGACTTTCCCGGCGCTGACGGCGCGTCCCATACCGGCAACCTTATCCAGTTAGAATTCGGCGATGAGGTATTGGGCACCATCGCGTCGATGTCGGTCAACGATGATTATGGCCCCGAGCCGGTGTCGGGCATTGGCTCTATCCAGGTCTATGAATTCCCGCCATCCATGGCGCGGCACACTATCTCGGTGGAATACGCCGTGCTTAAGAAGAACACCCTGCTGTCTTTGGGGGTGGTGCCGGAAAATGGCTGCGACCGCCTAAAAGGGCTGGAGCTGGATATCGTGATTTATAGCAAGCAGCCCTGCGGCACCAGAGATGCGGTCCTGCGGAAATATCGCTATTGCTCGCTGGCGTCCGGCAGCTTCAACGTGCAGGCGCACCGCGTGGTCATGAGTAATGCCACCTTCAATGCGCGCGACGTCGAGGGCACGTTTGTCTGACGGCGTTTAATCGTAGTTGGGGAACGGCACCTTCATCCGGTGCCGTTTTTCGTTAAGGGTTGCTGGCTAAAGCTTGTTTGATCCGCTGTTCAAAGTTCGCCACCCGCGCCAGCGCCGCCGGGTCGAGGGGGTAGAGGTCCGGCGGTAATTCCTCGCTCCCCTGAAAACGCTCCCACGCCGCCGTCACCCGCTCTGTCCAGTCACTGTCATCGTCCGGCCCGGGATAGAGGCGCGCCACCTGGGCGATGGCGTCGGCCAAGAGGTAGCCATGCGTGTCCATGAGCGTCTTGACCCACAGCGACAGCGCGGAGGCCTCATAAGCCCCAGTCCCCGGCGTTGTCGTGGGCAGGGCCAAGGGGTTCGGCACCGTCTCGCCCTGGGCCAAGCGGCCCGCCACCGTCAGCAACCAGGCGACCTCCGGGTGGCGGGCCGCAAGTGGTGCCAGGGTGCGAGCGGCGATGGCTGCCAGGCTGCGCACCGCCAGCGGGTCGTCGGCCTGCGCGCGCGACAGCAGATGGTCGTCAATAAACGTTGTCATGGCATCGTCCTGGAGGCAGATGCCGTTAGTGTAGCGCACCGCCGCGCCAGTCGTGACAGCACCATAGCGTCACTCGTTACCGCTTCTGGAGCCCGTGCCGACATGATTGCCCCGCTTAGCTTTACCGTTCCCGGCCTCGGCGACTTCACCGCCAAGCATCGCACCATGGGCACCCAGATCAAGATTGAGCACGCCTATCGCCAGGCGCTGGGTGGCAGTGAGGACGAGGCCCCGGAAAGCCTGCGCCTGATTGCCGCTGTGCAATCGCAGTTGTCGGTCCTGCTGGAGCAATGCCCGGCCGACTTTAAGCTCGACGACGCCCACCTCACCGATTGCTACGCCCTGTACGCGGCCCTGCGGGACGCGGAGGACCGATTTCGCGACGGCGTGGCGCAAGCACGTCAAAGCGGAAGCGCGGGCGCTTAGCAAGTCCCTGGGCTGGTGGTATCGCCAGCATTACCGCCTGCCGGAGACCGATCCGCGCTACCTGGACGCCAGCAGCGCCGAGATGGAGCGTGACTTCTGGGCGGAATACTTCAGTCGTCGCCCGACCGATCAAACCTTTGACAATGATGACTTCGAGGCCGATGTCGCCAAGATGCTCGGCGAGGAAGACGAGTGGGAAGATGTCACCCATGAGGAGCGCCCCTGATGGCTAATGTCTCCGCCACCATTGGCGCCAATACCCAGCAGGCCGAAAGCAGCATCAGCCGCGTGCTCAACGGCTTGCGCAAGCTGCGCCAGGAAAGCGCCACCGGCGCCGGGATGCGGCTGTTTGCCTCGGACGAGATCACCAAGCTCTCGTCAGCCCTCAATCAAGCCATCGCAGCGGCGGGGACGCTCAACAAGCTCGATCTGTCGCAGTTTGATGCTTCACTGCGCCGCAGTGCCGAGCTGCTGCAGCGCAATGCCCAACACTACCTGCGCGCCCAGCAAGCCCTGGGTCAGCCGGGGGTAGCGGGACGTTTCGCCCAGCAGTTAGGCGCCGGCGGCAACCCGCTCAATCCCAATTTTGCCCAGTTGTTCCCCGGACTGCAGGGCGCGGCCTTGCAGCGGCAGATGGATTATTACTTCCGCTCCCTGCTGCGTGGCACCGGGCTGAACTATGGCGCGGGCGGCGGGCGCGGCGGCGGCACGGGCCACGGGGGACCGACTCCCGGCGAGGCGGCGGGCGGCGGGGGCGCGGAGGGGGCGGATGCCGTCAACGGCATGTTGCTGGCCGCCATCAAGAAGCTGCGGCCCCTCGCGGCCGCCTATTTGGGCTATCAAGGCATCACGCGGCTCACCTCCTCGGGACTGGCGGCGGCGCGCGGCCAAAGCGAAGCCGAAGATACCCTGCGGCGCATGACCCGGGAGCGCAGCGGCGGCGTGTCCCTGACCGATCAGTTTGAGCCGCTGGGGCGGCGCTACGGCCTGAGCGCTACCGAGACGCTGAAGTCGGCCCAGGTCTATGCCCAAGCCGCGCAACAGGTCGACCGCGACCGCGCGGCCACCGGCCTGGAGGCTGCGGCCGGCTATGCCCGCGCCTATGGCCTCAACATCAACCAGACCGCCGGCACCCTGGGCGGCCTGCAACGCGCCGGCGCGGTGGGTAATACCGTCGCGGCGCAGAACGAATTTTTGCTCAAGCTGGCGCGCACCCTCAAAAGCACCGGCATGACCGCCAATGCCGACGAGGCGATTGACGACCTGGCGCAGACCGTCGACCGCTACATCAGCCACGACTTGGCCAGCCCCAATCAAGGCAAGCTCGACGAGTTCGCCGCCCTGCGCGCCGTCACCTATACCATGCCCGGCCTGTCGGGCAAGCACGGGCAGAACCTGCTCAGCCAATACGACGATAACCTGCGCTCGGATCAAAACGACGCGCGCAACGTCATGATGGCGGTGGCCCTGCAGCGCTACGGCATCGACAACCCGTACACGGTGCGGCGCATTCAGGCCGAGGGAGCCAACTTTGATCTGAGCGCCGTGCCCGGATCGCGTGCGCCGCAAGGCATGACCTATGGGCAACTCGCGGCCGAGGAGGCGCACCGCATCGCGCGAGAGGCGGCGCAAGGCCGGGGGACGGACTTTGACCGTGAATCCATGGAACTGGATATCCAGGCCAACCTGCTCAACTTGCCCCTCCCCGGTGCTGCCGTGCCGTACCAGATTTACCAGCAGCGCGCCCAGGACCGGGCCAAACTGGTCGACGCCAAGGCGCAACTGGCCCAGTATGGCTTGCGCCCGGAGGATTTCAGTAATACCAGCGGCATCAAGGACGCCGTGGACCTGCTGGACCAGAGCGACACCAAGGAGATCCGCGCCACGGCGAAACGCTACGCCGAGGGGCTGGACCTAACCGGCGAGGGCGGCAAGGCGCGCGAGGACATCACCAAACTGCTGGCCGACGCCAACAGCGATCCGGAGGCGATCAAACGGCAAACCCTGACGGCGATGGCGCGTTTTGGCCAGCAGGGCACCTCAGCGACCATCAACCGCACGACGCAAGCGGCGGGCGACAACGCCCTGGCCGCCACCGGGCGGATCTTCATGGATGAATGGAACAAGGGTCTCACCGTGGGGGCCGAAGCGCTGCAAGGCTTGGCGACCGCCACCGATGGCACCAAGGATGCGCTGTATGAATTCACCGCCTGGCTGAAGCAGGAGCTGACCACTGGCCTGCCGGCGGCCCTGCCGGGCAGTGTCAGCCAACTGCCGCCCGGCGGCCCCCTGAGCCCGACGCTGCTGCGTGGCCGCTATGGCGGCACGCTGAGTGCGCCGTGGGACACCGGGGCGCAAGCCTCCCCCGTCGCGCCGCGCAAAAGCTTCTGGGACACCCTGCTGTCGCCGGCGGAGGCCAAGATTGGCTCGTCATCGCTGGGGGGCGGGTTGCCACACGTGGGAACGTCCGCGCCCACGACCACAGCACCCGCTCCCGCGCCGGCCACGGTGGCGGCCACCCTGCCCGATGACGTCGCCCTCGATTCCCCGGAGTGGCTGGCTTATCTGTCCAGCTTGGACCAGCAGTACGGCTTTCCGCCGGGCACAATGCAGGGCCTGGCCAAGACGGAAAGCGGCGGGCTCGCGGGACAAAAACGCGAGTATCACTACCCTGCTGATGCGCAAGGCCGGCGCGAATCGACGGCTTCCGGCATCTTTGGCGTCCTGGACTCGACGGCGACAAGACCGGGCTATAACACTACCCCCTTACCCGGTCCCGCCTATCAACAATCGCCGCAACGCCAGGCCGATTTTGCGGCGCAGTACCTGGCGAATCGCACTAAGGCCACAGGAGGCAACCTGGGCGCGGGCTTGGCAGGTTATGGCACCGGAACGGCCGCTTATGCGGCGCGGGTACAACAAAACAGCGGGACCGGCGCGGCAACCCCGGCTGCCCCGGTGGCGCCGGTCACCACTGCCCCGCCCGCCGCGACCACTTCACCCTCAGCCGCCACGCCTGAACCAGATCTGTCGGGCCTCAATATCGAAGATCGCAGCGATCCCACTTGGAGTTATGGCAAAGACGCCACGGCCAAGGCCGAACCATTTAAGGGGATTGTTTACCATCACACCGCCTCGGATTCACTAAATAACGAGGTAGCTTATGGCAAGACCCATGATGCCGTGCGCGGCGGGTCTTTTGGCTACCATTATTACATTGATCGGGATGGCAAAATTGTCCAAGGCGCGCCCCTAAATAAGCGCACCAATCACATCAAGCCGGGGTCCAAGACTGGCCTGAGCAATAAAAACGCCATGGGCATTGCGCTGGTCGGGGCCAAGGATGGGGCCACGCCTGAGCAACTGGCGGCAGCGCGCCGACTTGGCACCACGGTGGCGGTGGGCAGTGGGATAGACCCCAGCAACATCTATGGCCACGGCGAACTCCAAAGTGATCGCATGGCCACCGAAGGGGTGGCGGCGGCCAAGCAACTGCGCAACGATCCCGCGTTGCGGGCGGCTGTGCCCAGCGACACCGGCGCAGCCGCGCCGACCACGGTTGCCGCCAGCGGCAAGGGCGGCAAGACCGCCGTGCCCGGCGTGGACGTGCCCAAGCTGGCCGACGTGCCGTCGTCCGTGGTCACCCTAACACCCGAGCAGCAGGCCGCACAGGCGGCCAAGGACGCCGAGGCCGCCCGCCAGGCGCAAGCGGCGGCGACGCCCGCCAGTCGTCTCGAGGTCAGTCGCCGCGCCGCCCAGCAGCCCAAGGCGGAGGCCGACTCCCCGGCCGCCAACCCGGTGCAGGGCGATGCCGCCGCCGTGCAGCGGCTGAATGCCGGCCCTACGCCCCCCGACGGCACCGACGCGCGCTCCCAAGGGTGGGTGCCGCACGCGGACACCACCGCGACCGGCGCGCCCAAGGCGGACGCGGCCAAGGCGCGCGAGCTGCAAGGTCTTCCGCCNNGCGGACACCACCGCGACCGGCGCGCCCAAGGCGGACGCGGCCAAGGCGCGCGAGCTGCAAGGTCTTCCGCCAGTCCCCGACGGCACCGACGCGCGCTCCCAAGGGTGGGTGCCGAACCCACCCGCACCGGGCACCCAGGAGGTGGATGCCGACGCGCAAAAAACCCTCAGCGCGACGGCGAATAAGGACTTTGGCACCCTGGCGGTCAACGTCAACCATTACCAAAATGGTGTCAAGCAGCGCACCGAGAGTCAGACCCTGCGCGCTGGCTCGGGCGGTGCCGACAACACCGTGAAAGGCGCGGTCAACATCTCGCCCGAGGCGACCGCCTGATGGGCGCCAAGACCTGTTACCCCGGCGCGCAGGTGACGATCTTTCGCACCGAGCAGCAAGCGCAAGCCGACAACCTGCCCCAGGAACTGGACATCACGCCCTACATCGGTGAGGGCGGTTCCATCCGCACCGCCAAGGACCTGTACAACCCCAAGGGGCGCTGGGAGGTGGTGATCCCCGACAAGCCGTGGGGCAAGGACGCCGGCAGTGGCGGTGGCCAGTCCAGTTTTATTGTTGACAGCATCTACGGCCTGATCGCGCCGATGAACGTGGTGGAGATCCGCTTGGCGCGTGATGCCTACAAGTACACCAATCGTCTCCCCGTCATCATGCGCGGCTTTGTCCGCGACGTGGCGCGCGAAGAGACCATGAGTCCCGACGGTCAGCCGACCCGGTTTGTGCGCCTGAGCGGCGACGACTATGGCTGCATTGGCGAGATCGTCAAGCTGCATCAGTGGTATGGCAGTAGCGGGCAGTACCTCAATCCGATCCTGCGCTTGAACGAGCTGGCCATCAAAAACGCCGTGTTGCCCGCCAGCCAATACATCGAGACCCTGCTGGAGGAGCTGTGGAACCGACAACTGTTCAACATGATGGCCGAGACCGGTAACGGCCATGTCGAGCAGGTGCAATACGACGGCCAGGTCGAGGTCGGTGCGGTCTATACCGCCCAGATCGCCACAAACAACGGCACGGCTTGGAAGCTGATGATGGATCAGGCCGACACGCCGTGGAACGAGCTGTATATCGAAGACCGCGATATCGAGCTTGACGACGGTGATCATGGTCCGTTTCTGGTCTATCGGCCCACGCCCTATGCCGAGATCAGCCAAAACCTCGACCCCAATCTCGACAACAACCAGTTCATCGAGAACACCGGGCAAAAGATCGACCCCCAAAAGGTGCGGATCGTCTGGGCGGACGATGGGGAAAAAGTCGGGGCCGGCGAGTTTGTCATGATGCGCAGTGCCAGCTACCGGCGCCATGACCGCGAGGTCTACAACATCTTCTGGGTCACCGGACAAGCGCTCAAATACGCTGCCGACAAGCAGATGGCGGTGGCCATCGCCAACGAAGTGGCCGACGTTCATTCCCTGCACCACGAAAACAGCCAGGTGGAAATCTATGGCGCCCGGCCGCTGGAGGTCAATTCCAGTCAGGTACCGGACACCAGCACCCCGCCCCATCATGTCGCCGACGAGCCAGAAGCGGCGCGGGTGAGCATCAGCGAGTGGACCAAAAAGCGCCGTCAATGGCTGATGGCCGCCAACCGCGACAACGTCAAGTTCGATGAAGGCGAGCTGGTGGTGCATGGCAACGAGCAACTGCGCATTGGCAGCTATTACCTGGTGCTGCGCGGTTCGTTCAAGGTGCAGCACTACATTACCCAGGTCAGCCACCACTTCGTGCCCTACCGCGAGTTCACCACCACCCTGGGCTTCATCCGCGCCAATAACCACTGGCTGCGCGAGCAGTGGCGGTCGATGGGGCAGTCCCCGTATTTCATGGAAGGGCGCCAGGGCGTCCTGGAGGAGTAGCCATGCAAACCGCTGGCGGCACGCCGCAAGCCAATGTGTTGCGCATCGGGCGGGTGGTCAAAAGCTATCCCGACAAGCACGTGGTCGACGTGGTGTTTCTGGACGATGGCGGTTTTGCCTCGGGCGTCGGGTTAAGCACGCTGTGGGGGTCGCAAACCCACGGCATTCATTACATGACCGAGATCGCCGAGCCGGCGGACGGCCATTGGAGCCCGGAGCTGAGCAATAAAAATGACGCCTTGGCGTTGGTTGGTTATTTCAGTGGCCAGCCGTTTGTAGTGGGCATGGTCTTTCCGGCAGCCAACGCCCAAGCCAAGATGAATAAACTGCCGTTGAACACGCTGCTGATCCAAAGCATCGCCAATGCGTCCTTGGAAATAGACCCGCTGGGCAATGTCACCATTATCAGCAGCGGTGGCGCGACGATCAGGGCCGGCAAAGACGGTAATATTTATTTAAATTAGCGTGATCAATAACGGAAAAAAGGCATGTTAGACTTTAGCTTAGCAACCCCAGCGCTGTTAGCCGCGTATGCGGCGGGGCTGTCTCAATTAAGTCAAGCCGAGCGGCCGGTCATGCTGTTCTTGTACGGCGGCATGCCCTGGCTGTATTGGTTTGTGCCGCCGCCGGAAGACATGTCTTACATCTATCCGACCCGGGCTACCGCGATCAATACCCTGGGCGGGGCCTATGTGGATGACTTTGGCACCGCCATTGCCGAGATTAATATTCGTGGCAACACCGGCTACAAAATGGGGGGCGGCTTTGGCAACGGTATGCTCGCCAGCGGTGATCTACTGATGGTGAGCTTGCGCAACATGCTGGTGCAAAATTATCACCAACAACGGCTGGCGTTAGCGCGCGCCGGACAGGACCCGGACACCATTCAACTGTTGCTGGTCGATACCCTCAATCTTACCATGTTCAAGGTTTATCCCCGCCAGTTTCAATTGCAGCGCAGCAAGCAAAGCCCGCTGTTGTATCGCTTTAATCTCCAATTGTGGGGCCTGGAGCGGTTACTCTGATGCCGGCCATTGCGCATTTGGGCGACCCCATCAGCCACGGCGGCGCGATCATCAGCGCGTCACCGACGGTCTTTGCGGAAAACATCGCCGTGGCGCGGGTGACGGATCGCGCCTTTTGCGTCGCGCATGGCGTGGTGGTCATTGTCTCGGGCGCCGACACGGTGTTGGTCAATGGCCTGCCGGCCGCGCATAACGGCTCCCTGTGCTCGTGTGGCGCGGTGGTGCTCAGCGGCGGCACGGTGCTGGTCGAGTCGGCCGGATGAGTGGGGGGCGATGACGATGTTGACGAATCCTACCCAGGATCTGTCGTATCAGCTCGCGGAGTTGACCCGCGTGGTGACCGCCCTGCCGGCGCTGCGCGCCCAGCATCGGGATTTGGCGTCGTGGCTGACCGGCTGGCAGGCGCTGCTGACGCAGGCGGTCGCGGAAACCCGTGCCGGGCAAGCAGAGGGCGAAGACGGGGTGCGGCAGGAATTTCTGCGTTTAGCCGAGGCCCTGGCGCAGGCCGCCACGCTGACTCTGGCGCGGACCCGCGCCAGCGGCACGCCGCCGGTGTTGCTGGCGCGCGGGCCGTTGTTTAACCAGCATTTGCACGCCTGGCACGCCCTGCGCGGGGCACGCCAAGGCGTGGCTGGGTCGGGGGCGCAGGGCCTGACTTCCGGGCGCTTGCCCATCCTGGCCTTGACCGCGCCCGGCGAGCGCGTGCGCCAGCGGCTCCTGGTCGACGTGCTGGAGGCCCCGGCCCTGCCTTGGGCGGTGGCCACTACCGAGCTTAATAGCCTGGCGGAGGGCCTGCTATGGCGCGCCTAACCGAAATTCCCATTCGCGTCGGCGACACCCTGCCCAGCGTGGCGCAGCGCGTCCTGGGCGATGGCCTGCGCTGGCGCGAACTGGTCGCTCTGAATGACCTCAAACCGCCCTTTTTGGTGGCGTCGCTTAATCCCGTGGACCGCTTGCCGCATACCGTGTTGTGGGGCGACTGGCTCAAGGTGCCGGCCTACGCCGTCAATGCCAGTGTGGTCACCGGCGACGAGGCCCTGGGCCAGGACGTGCGCCTGGACCAGGGTCGCTTAGCCACGGTGGACGGTGACCTTGGCCTAGTGTCCGGCGGGAGCAACTTCAGTCAAGCCCTGCGCCATCGCGTCACCACACCCTATGCCTCGTTTTTGCCCCATCCGACCTATGGCTGCGAGATTCACACCATCCTGGGCCTCGGCAACCAGGCCACGGTGATGCTGATGGCCGCTGGTTTTGTGCGCCGCGCCTTGCTGCGCGACCCGCGCAGCGCGGACATCACCGTCGGCGCGCGGGCGACGGGTGACACCCTGGCGGTGGACGTGCAAGCGCAAGCGGTAGGCGAAGAGCGGGTCACTGATTTTAATGTGCTGTTTCAATTGCCGGTACTGTAGCTATGTTTGAGCCGCTGGCCTATCCCGAGATCTTGGCGCGCCTGGTGGCGCATGTGCGCGCCAGCAACGACCGCCTGACCGATTTCAACGTCGGCTCGGTGACGCGCTCGTGGCTGGAGGCAACCGCCGTCGGCCTGGATGAGCTGTGGCTGGGAGCCACCCAGGCGATTGACGAGGCCATTGCCCAAGCGGTGTTTTCCGGCTTTGAGTTTGGCAAACTGCCGGCCGCCTATGCCCTGGGCGCGGTGACCTTTTATGTGGTGGTGCCGCCGGCGGACAACGTGGAGATCCCGGCGGGCACGCGGGTGCGGTTACTCGGCGGCAGCGCCGAATACCTGACCCTAGCCAGCGCGACCATCGCGGCGGGTACCTTCGAGGTCACCACCCTGGCGCGCGCCGCGCAAGCCGGCCCGGAGGCCAATGCCGAGGTCGGCGGCCTGAGCGTGATCGTCAATGGCAGTGCTTTGATGACGGCGGCCGGGGTGGCCAGCACCAATCGCCAGCCGATCCTGAATGGGCGCCTGGAAGAAACCGATGCCGAGCAGCGCGCCCGCTTTGCCGCCTACATCGCCAGCCTGGCGCGCGGCACCTTGGGTGCCTTGGAGTACGGAGCGCGGCTGGCGATGATTGAAGCCGACGGGGTGGTGATTGAGCAGGTGCGTCATGTCGCCATTCACGAGACCCCGGGGCGGGTGGTGCTGTATGTGCATAACGGCGATGGAGCCACCTCTGCGGCGCTGGTGGCGCGGGTGCAGGCCCTCATTGACGGCTATCGCGATGATGCCCAGGACCTGATTGTCCCCGGTTACCGCCCGGCCGGCATGGCGGTGGAATGCGTGGCGATCAGCGACGTGCCGCTCACGGTCACCGCGACGGTGACCCTGGCCGTCGGCTATGACGTGGCCGAGGTGCAGACCCAAGCGCAAGCCGCGCTGGTCAGCCTGCTGCGCGCCTTCACGGGCACGGTGCTGACGGTGCCGGCGGTGATCAACACCCTGTACGGCGTGGCGGGGATCGTCAACCTCGAGTTGCAGGCGCCCGTCGTCAACCAAACCTATCAATGGCATCAGCGCCCCGTCTATGGCAGCCTGACATTCACGGAGGCCGAGCCCGGTGTTTGAGCCTATCCAGCGCTACCTGCCGAAGTATTTCAATACCGACCCCGAGCGGCGCGAGGCTGTGCGCCTGCGCGCGCCGGCCGGGACGGCGGTGGCCTGGGAGATTAGCGACGAGCAATTGCGCCTTTCCTGGGGCGAGCAGCAGCGCACCTATGAGTTGGCCGACTATACCGTCGGCGCGCTGGTGGATGCCTTGCAAGCCGAGGGCTTCACCCTTGATCCGGGCTATGACCAGTGGCTCCTGGCTTTGGGCGCCGTGGTGTTGCTGGAAGGGCGGGGCACGCTGACGGACCGCAGTGGCACGCCATGGTACGCCTTCACCTCCCTGGTGCATGCCATTACCCGGCCGGTAGAGCGCGAATGGCGCCGCTTTAGCGCGGCGATCCCGGAGGCGGTGGCGCAGGAGAGCCTGGCGACCGCCGATGAAAGCTGGCTGGACGTGCATGGCGACCTGTACGGCATCCCGCGCTTGCCGGGCATGGACGATGCGGCTTATCGGGCGCATGTGCGGGCCGAGGTGTTCCGGCCACGCAACACCCCGCGCGGTTTGGAGCACAGCTTGCGCCGGCTCGGCTACCCAACAGTGCGCGTAGTCGAGCCGTGGCAGGAAATGCACTATCTCAGCACCGACGCCACCCTGTCCGGGGCACATCATTTGCCGGGGGCGCCAATCTATGAGTATCACACGCTGCGCTTGACCGCCCCTGACCATCAGGCGTGGCCAGGACCCATGGCCCACGCTGAAGCGGATCGGCCAGCGGGCACGATTTTGTTACCCCCCGCCACCTTGTTGCCTGCGTATCGCCTCGGCGCGGCGTTGGCGGATGTCAGCGTGCAGACGGTTAATACCCTGCACTATGCCGCCGTGATCCCCGTCAACCGGCATGGCCGGTTGTCCGTTGACCTGCAGTTAGCGGTGGCGCCCGCCGCCCCGCCACTACCCCTGGCGCGCATCGAAGTGCGGGCCATGATGACCCCGGGGTTGCGACCGCCGAGCAGTATTGAAAGTTGGACCGGACCGTGGGACACGCGCACCTGGCTGCCGGTCTTGGCTGCCCAGTATGAAATCACCCCCGGGGTGACTTTAGGTGCGCCGGTGCCGTGGGTGACGGCGGATGGCCGCTTCTTTGCCACCGCTGATGGCGATTATTTTGGCGTTTTGTGGTCGCCCAATTAACGTCCGGCTTTGTGTTCCGCCGCCTCAACGCGGCTGGTTTTAGCACAGGTACCCCGACAGCGGAGTCGTGACAGTAGGCTAATCCTACCATTGGACGAGGATCAGACCGCACATGGCTATCTTGACCACCATCGGCCGCGCCGCCTGGGCCGCCGTTATCAAAGCGCGCCCGCTGCACCTGGCCTGGGGCGCCGGTGATGCCGCCTGGGATACCGTTCTGGTTCCCCCCGAACTGGGCGATACCGCATTGGTCGCTGAACTGGGTCGCGCCAGCGTCACGGCAACCGGCTATGCCGTGGCGGATGAAGCCGGTGCTATTGCGACACCGACCGGTAATTACCGCTTGGTGGAAGAGCCCACCAATAACCTCTATCTGCGCTTCGATTTTGGCTATGCCGCCGCTTCCGATGCCATTGTCCGCGAGGTGGGGTTGTTTATTGACACGACAGTGGTGCCCGACTTGCCCGCTGGCCAAACCTACTTTTTGCCGGCGGAGGTCGAAAGTCCTGGGACCCTGGTGGCGGTGGAGCGTTTCGCGTTGCCGTTAGTTCGTTCGCCGCTCACGCGGCAGCAATTCGAGTTTGTCCTGGTAATCTGATATGTCGATTGACCTCCCGCACTATCCGCACTACTACGACCGCTTCGACCCGGCCGATAATTACGAGCGCCACCTCTTCCTGGCCGGCAATGTCCTGCAAGCGGCCGAGCTCAACGAATTGCAGTCGGCCGCGATGCACCGGCTGCAAAGCGTCACTAACGCCCTGATGAAAGAAGGCAACGTTTTATCCGGGGCCAGTATCAACATCAACGCGGAAACCGGGGCCACCACCATTACCGGCGGCGCCATCTACCTGCGGGGCGCGGTGCGCGGCATTCCCGCGGGCACCCTGACCCTGCCGGTGATCGGCACTGTCAGCGTGGGGGTGTATCTGGTGGACTTGGTCGTCACCGAGCTGGAGGACCCGCGCCTGCGCGATCCCGCGGTGTCGTTTCGGAATTATCAAGACCCGGGCGCGGCGCGGCTGCGGGTGAAAGGGACGTGGGGCTACGCGGGCGATGGCCAGCCGGGCGACTTTTACCCAGTGTACAAGGTTGAGGATGGCTTGTTGATTGGCAATGTCCCGCCGCCCCAGGTCGATGCCATCGCGCAGACCGTGGCGCGTTACGACCGTCAATCGGTGGGTGGCTATTACGTCTCCTCCGGCATGACGGTCGCGCGGCTGGAAGATTACGAGGGGCTGCAGGTGTACTCGGTTGCCGAGGGTGTGGCACGGGTGGGGGGCGAGGAGATTGTGCGCCAACACGCCCGGCGGTTTTATTTCGACGCGCGGCCCGATATCCGCAACATTGAAAACGAGCCGCATCTGGCGTCTGGAGGCACCGAACGGATCACCGCAAATTGGACGCCCATCCACAGCATCGAGGATGTCTCGGTGCTGCGCGAAGAGACTACCAGCTTGACGCATGGCGTCTCTGGCAGTATGGATATCATTTATGCCCCGGACGGCCTCACGCAGCGCACCAGCATCGTCAACATCGTCAGTTGTAGCCAAACCATTGGCGAGACCACCACGACCTATGTCAAGGGCGTGGACTACAAACTCACCAACGGCCGCGTAGATTGGAGCCTGGCGCCCACCGCGCCCGAGGGCGAGCCTGGGGTGGGCGACACCTATACCTGCGTATTCCAGTACCGCGACACCTATGTGCCGGACCCGGAGGATCAGGACGATACCGGGCTTACGGTTACCGGGGCGGTGGTGGGCAGCGAGATTCTGTTGTCCTATGCCTGGGCCTTGCCGCGTTACGACCTAATTTGTCTTAATGCCACGGGCGACTTGGTCGGGGTGAAGGGGGTGTCCGCCAGCTTCTACCCGCGCGTGCCAGCCGTTCCGACCGGCTTGCTGGGGCTGGCGGTCTTGGAGCAGCGCTGGGACGCGACCAGTGCCGTGGTCAACAATGCCCCGCGCATGGTCCCCATGAATCAGCTCAACCGCATGGGCCAGAACATTGACACCCTGTTTGCCCTCATCGCCGAGCAACGGCTGACGGCCAACCTGTCGCAACGGGACCTGCCCGCCAAAAAGGGGGTCTTTGCCGACCCGTTCCTCAATGACAACCTGCGCGACCAGGGGTTAGCCCAAACGGCCGCCACGGTAAACGGGGAGCTCACCTTGGGGGTTCAGGCCACGGTATTTACCCACGACCTGGGGGCGCCTATGAGTTTGGTCAGCGGCGACCCGGTAGCGGTCATCGATCAACCCTTGCGCACCGGCACGCACTTGATCAACCCTTACGATACCGCCATCCCGCTTCCGGCGGGGGTGACGCTGTCGCCGGCGGTGGATGAGTGGGAAGCGACCACAGAGACCTGGCTGTCGCCCATCACGCAACGCTTCCAAGAACCGGATCTTTACGCGCGCTACGGTGGTTTCAACACCTGGCAAACGTCCGCCGAGGAAACTGTCGGCAGCACGACGGTCGCCGCCACTTATTTGCGCCCCATCGAAGTCGCCTTTACCGTGACCCATTTCAACGCGGGCGAAGAGCTGCACACCGTGTTGTTTGATGGCCTTTCCGTTCCCTTTACGAGTCTCTAGTCATGCCGCTTACCGCGAATGCTCAAGGCGAGGTGATGGGGAAATTCACCATCCCCGCTCATGTGCCGGCTGGCACCAAAAAAGTGGAATTTTTAGGCGCCACCTGCCGGGGGTCCGCCACCTTTGTCGGTCGGGGGCAGGTTACCAACCTCACCAAGCGCCTGACGTTGACGACCCACGTGCAAAACATCATTGGCTATAACTATTCAAGACCAGGAACGCCTCCTTCTGCGGAGGAATCCAGTCGTACCAAATGGAGTTGGTGGTGGGAGGCGCCGTGCAGCGCTTATTACGAGGCAAGCCTGGGCCTTAAGGATCTGCAAATTTATGCTGGCGAGGTTCGCACGCAAGAGCAATACGAGCGTATCTGTTTTCCGACTGCCGGCGGCGCCTGGTATCCGTGGGAGCGCAGCGCCCTTGATATGGATCACCCCTGGCCTTCGGTCGGCGGGGGGTGGCAAGTGCCCTATCCGGGTTATTCGCCAAGCAGCTTGGTGCGTTATCATCCTGATAGTCCTTATTATGAAAAAAAGAACAAGGTGGTGTTCGATCCGCTGGCCCAGACCATTTTTCTCGACTATGCGGCGCAAATCACCGCGATAGAGTTATGGTTTACCGCTAAGGGCCTTGGCCGGCAAAATATTTTGGTGCAGATCCGCGAGGCTCTTAATGGGGTCCCCACGGACACGGTCTTGGGGCAACGGATGCTGACCCCCGCTGAGATCACCCTGAATGCGTGGACGCGCTTTAATTTCCCGCCGGTTATGATCGCTGCCAATCAGGAATATGCGATTGTGATCGGCGCCGAAGATACGGTATCGGCCGTCGCCATCGCCACGCTCGGCGAATACGACGAAGCGGTGGCGCAGTGGGTCACCACCCAGCCATATCAGGTCGGCATCATGCTGTCTTCGTCCAACAACCTTAGTTGGACGCCCCACCAAACCCAGGATTTAACCTTCCGGGTGCTGGCGCAGACCTACCACAGCGAGGTCGATACCGCCCCAAGCCGCACCATCGCCCTGCCTGCGGTCGAGGTGACGGACGCCGACCAACTACTGGTCCTGGCGACCGTGGAGCGGCCGAACTCGCAATGCAACGTGGTGTTCAATCTTACCGCAGGAGGCAAGACCTATCAGTGCGTGGACCATCAGGTCGTCACGCTCGACAGCCGCTATACCGGCACCATCACCTGGGAGGCGGTCCTTACCGGGACCACCCACGTCTCACCCCTGCTCTACAAAGATATTCAACTAATTGCCGGCGAGCGGCTGAGTAGCAGTAATTATATCTCGGCCGCCCTCGACACCAAGGTCTCCCCGACCAAGCTGACGGTCAACATGGATGTGTATGTCGATTGCTACCTGCCCAGTCCCGCGACCCTCGCCGCCACCGCGCAGATCGGGGCAGCGTGGGAGGCCCTGGAGCTGCTAGAAACCGAGGCCCTGGGCGAGGGGTGGTACGAGCACCACTATCGGCTGGAGGACATTGCGGAGACCCAAACCCGGCTGCAATTGGAGCTGACCGGCTCGGCCGTCAAGCGGCCGCGGCTGCGCAACCTGCGCGTGGCCTTGACATGATCGACGAACTTACTGCCCGCTATGGCCTCAGCTTGCCGCATCCGGCCAACAGCCTGAACGAGGACGTTGGGCGCCTGCGCGCCGCGCTGCGCGGGGTGGATGGGCTGCTGTATAACGCCAACACCGCCCAGAAACGGTTGGAGACCGCAGTCGCCCTGCAGACCCATTGGGCCGACAGCGTCGCCATGACCTACGATGGCAACGGCCGGATCGCCACCATCACCGAAACCTATGGCGCGACGAGCTTGATCATCACCCTGGGCTATACCGGCGACCTGGTCACCACGGTCATCACCAATGGCGCCGGCCGCCGGCGGACGGAAACCCTGAGCTATGACGGCAGCCAGCGCCTGACCGGCGTCGTGGCGACGGAGGAGGCGGTATGACTGGCTTATTGGCCAAAATCCTGACGGATCTCAAAACCCTGCTGGACCGGCTAACCAGCGGGTGGGCGGACCAGTTGACGACCTTGACGACGCGCTGGAACGCCACCCGGGCCGGCTATCTGGACACCCTCGCGGAGCGGCTGTCGTCCCCGTGGGCCGCGCAACTCACCACCCTCGCGGAGCGGCTGTCGTCCCCGTGGGCCGCGCAACTCACCACCCTCGCGGAGCGACTGACCGGCGCCTGGGCCAGCCAAGTCGACACCCTGCATCAGCGTTTGACCGCCGACCGGGCTGCTAGCCTGGACATGCTTAACCGCACCTTGCATGAACAACTGTTTACCACGTCGGGCACCTGGGTCAGACCGGCTGGGGTGACCGAGGTCTGGGTGGAGGTGATGGGCGGCGGTGGCGGGGGTGCACATACCGCAGGTGGGGGGGGCGGCGGCGGTGGCCTGCGCTGCGCCTGGGTGCCGGTCGCTGCGAATGTCACGGTCACGGTGGGCGCGGGTGGGGCTAAGAGTAGTCCGCCCTGGAACCAAGCCAGCAACGGTGGGGCCAGTAGTTTTGGGTCATTCGTCGCCCCCGGCGGCATGGGAGGGTTCTCTGGTAACCACGATGAAGCCCAGGGCCAGGGCGGATCGGGTGGTCCGGGGAACACCAGCGGTTTCCGTGGCCGGGATTCTATTGCCGCCGGTCCCGGCGGCGGTGGGGCACTGGCTGGGATACCTGGCGCCCCCCATGCCGCAGCGAACTCGGGGGGTGGAGGCGCCGGCAACAGGTATAGCTCGAGCTCGAACGGCGACGGGGGATCAGGCTATGTCCGCGTCATGTGGTGGGAGTGAGTAGATGAACGAAGCCGTGTATGAGGTCATCGACGCCCAAGGCGCCGTGGTTAACACCATCGTGCTGGCCGATCCCGCGGCCTGGACGCCGCCGACGGGGTGTAGCGTGCGGCCCTATGTTGCGCCGCCCGCGCCGGCACCGGCGGCTGTCGCTGTCCTGGTGCTGACTCAACTCGCCTTCCTGCGCCGCTTTACCGCAGCCGAACGGATCGCGGCGCGCGCCAGCAGCGACCCGGTCATTGTCGACTTTCTGCATTTGCTGGCCCTCGCCCAGGAGGTGCGCTTGGACGATAGCGACACGCAGGCCGGGGTGCGGTATTTGGAAACGGTCGGCATTTTGGCCACGGGGCGCGCCGACGTCATTTTGACGCCGGAGGAAGGCTAGGACGGTGCGCGGGGGCTGTGCGGGATGTGTGGAAATGGCCATGCAGTCCTATGCCGCAGCATGCGTTTCCAAGCCGACGCAGACGACAGAGCAAAATCCAACCTGCTGATAATTAAGCCATCCCTGGCCAGATTAGCCCTCCGAAGGCAGGGGTCACTGGTTCGAGTCCAGTCAGGCGCGCCAAAACAAGGACTTACAACGCACAACATCGGGTTCCGAGGGACTGTGCGAAATTTGTGGAAAATCCCCCCCCTTCACGCCGCCCGCGCCTCAGTTGCCACCACCACCAATTTGGGCGCCGGACGCACGATCCGCTCCGCCTCCGCCAGCAGCCGTACCAGCCCCGGCGAGCTGTAATGCAGGGTGATATCGCGGTGCTCGTGACCGAGCAGGCTGCGGCGGATATCTAAAGGTATGCCGGCGTCGGCGGCGCGCTCACCGAAGGTGTGGCGCAGGTCGTGGACACGCATCTTCAGTCCCGCCGCTGCCAGGGCGGATTCCCAGCCGGAGTTGTTGATGCGGTACAGGCGGCGCCGGGTGTCCACTGGATCATGCCGCGTCGAGGGGAACACCCAGGGTGAAATCCGCGTCTGCCGCGCCACCACCGCCCGCGCGGCGGCATTGGCGATCAGGTAGCGCCCCTGCTGCGCGGAGGCCGCACGCCGCGCCGAGCCTTTGCGGATCTCCGGCGGTATCCACCACACCCCCCATTCCGGGATGTCGCTCACGGGATAGTGCTGGTCCCAGCGCAGGCTGACGATCTCCTCCTGACGGGCGCCGGTGGCCAGGGCGAACTCCACGGGACCGACCAGGTGGGCAGGCAGGACGGCGACCAGCTTGCTCTGCTCCTCCCAGGTCAAGCGTACCGGCCGGCGGGCACCCCAGTCGGGGGCGCGCAGCTTGGGCGGGGCGGCCTTCAGCCACGGGGCATGCTCGTCGCGAAGCACCTCGGCGGCAAAATGCAGCACGGTGCTGATCGTGCGCAGGGTGCGGCTGACGGTGCCCGAGGCCAGGGTGCCCTTCTGGCGGTCGATCCACGGCTTCAGGGTGCCTTGGTGGATGTGCGACAGCGGCAGGTTGAGGATGGCCTCGTCCAGGCTCTGCAGGGCGTAAGCCGCGCGCACGCTGCTTTTGCCCCGGTCCTCCAGGTCGAGGACGTACTGAATGGCGGCCTCGGCCAAGGTGTGCTCCTTGACCTGGGGACCCTCCAGGAGCTGGGCCTGGACTTCAGCGATGCGCCTTAGCAGGACTTCTTTGGCCGCGCCGCTCTCGCTGCAGCCAGTTGATTCACGAAGTTGGACGCGGTGGCGGCCGACGCGGACCGTCTTGTCGATGTGCCAGATGGCGCCGCGCTTCTTGAGGCCGGGGGTGTCGAACATGGGGATTTTTCGCCTCGCTCAGGTGTTATTTTGGCCTGGGCATCGACCCAGGCGTCCAGGTCACGGGCGTCATAGCGTTTGCCCGTGCGCCCGACCAGAATATACGGCAGGTGCGGGGCGACCTGGACATCAAAGCTGCGCGGCGACATGCCCAGATAGGCGGCAGCGGCGGGGCGTTGAAACAGACGCTGGCTCATGCGCCAAACTCTTCAAGTTCAGGCTGGCGGTCGGGGGCTGGACACGAGCGGGCGAGGATGAACAGCCGCCCGCCCGCGCACAGGGGGTTAAGCAGGTGCAGACAGTAGCCCAGGAGCATCAGCACCAGGCGGGCACGGACCCGCCAGGGACCGATGATATCGGCGGCCAGGACCAGGCCGGGCGGTAGGCGGGGCAGGTCGTCCGGGTCACGCGGCGTGTTGAACATGGGTGCCTCTCCATTCGGCGCAGTACACGCCTTCGCTTGCCAAAGTGACGGGAAAGATGTGCTGGACCCAGAATGGCTGCCGTTGGATCGCCAGGCAGCGGCCTTGCTGGACCCCAGCGGTGAAGGTGGCCGGACTGACGGGGCGCCAGAAGCGGCAGGTGCCACAGCGGATGTCAG
>JAGVUH010000356.1 GCA_019136395.1 Gammaproteobacteria bacterium | reverse complement strand
TCGAGCAGGCCCTTCTGGGTGTAAAAGCGCACCGTGCGGCGCACCACGCCGCTGAGGGCGCAGAGTTGGTCGATGCCAAAGGTCGGCTCCGGCTGGGAGGCCACAGCCGGTTCCCGTGGCGATACTTCTGGTTCAGGGTTCATGACGTGGGGGGCGGACAGCTTTTGGCGAGGGCGACCAGGCGCTCCACCTGGTCCCGGGGCAGACCACGGGTGGCCATGAAGCGCAGGCGGCGCAGGGTCTCCCGAGGCGTCGCCCGCCCAGCGGCAGGCTGCAGCAACAGACCGTAGAGGACGGCCGCGATCACTGGGCCTTCCGCCGCGCCTTGGGCGAGTAGGGCGGTGATCTCGTCCGCCAGCGGCTCCGGGAGATCCGCACCCAGCAGATCCGCCAGCGTCGGCAGGGGCTCCTGGGGATCGGCCAGGCGTTGGGCTTGGGCCTCCAGGTAAGCGGAAAAGGGTGGTGGGGTCATGGGCTGCGACCGGACCGGCGTAGCGGGAATGTCATACATGATCGGGGACGACGCGGCCCGGGCTGCCCGCTTGGACATACCGCCACGGGAGGACGTTTTCGCTGGCCCGGTGCTGAACAGGCACGACAGATCATTATCCTGCGGCATCGCGGACGGTGGTGGGAGCGGGGCGTAAACCGGCTGGGCCGAGGCCACCGACCCCATCCCGCCCCATCCCGCGGCCAGCTGATGCGGAACCTGCCGCACCTGGGGCAGGGTGTCGGCCTGTTCAGCGGCGTCCCGTGGATCGCGCAGCACAAAGTGGGTGTAGGGTGATACCAGTTGGTAGCGCAGGGCCAGGGAGGTGGCCGTCGCCTGGTCCAGCCCCGTGAGGCGCCGGTCGGCGGCCAGGCGCGGCAGGGTATCCGCCCCGGCGCTTTCCGGCCAGGGTTGCAGGTCCAGGGTCTGGGCGTGCGTAGAGCCATCGGCCAGGGTGAAGGTCAGGGTAACCGGCCCGGTCGGTGGGGTGGTGAAACCCGCCAGCCAATGGCGGGTGTCGCCGGCAAAGACCGGCTCCCCCGGATCGGGCCACTGCCAGCGGGGTGCCCCGGGCCAGGTCAGAGTGACGTTGGCGCGGGGCGCGCGGATGCGCGCGAATTGCCGCACGATCTTGTCACCCATGGCCTCGTTAGGGTGGACCAGGGTACAGGCCCCGCCGGTGGCCTGGGCCAGCCCTTGCACCAGGTCGGTGGCGACCGCCGCCCCGACGCCGAGGGTGAAGACCCGGTCGCCGGCCTGGCGGGCGCAGCGGATCAACCCCTGGGTGTCCCAGGCCTCGCCGTCGGTGATGAGCAGAATATCCAGGGTCCGGTCCTGGCGTTGGCCGTGCGCCAGTCGCATGGCCTTGCCGATCTCGGTGCCGCCCCGATCAGCCTGGAGGTGGCGGATGGCGTGGTGGGCGCGGGCCAGGTGGGCGGAATCCGCCGCAACCAGGCTCGGGAACAGGGCCTCGGGCACATCGCCGAAAACGATGAGATTGAAGCGGTCCGCCGGCTGCAAGCGGTCAAGGATGGCCAGCAAGGCCGCGCGGGTCTGGGCGATGCTGTCGCCGGCCATGGACCCGGAGGCATCGGCGACCAGGACATAGTCGTGCCCGCCCGGGTCCGCCGCCACCGGGAGTTGGGGCTGGACGCTGAGGAGGACGACGGTTTCCGGCGGGGTATCGCCCACCCCGGGTGTCAGGTCCCGGGCGACGAGGGCCTGGCCGGCGCGGGCGTCAGCCGCCGCGCGGATGAGCAGGACCAGGTCCCGGTCCAGCGGCGCGGAACCTTGGGCCAGGCGCACGCGCTGCCCCCCTGCTTCCGGGATGACTGAGAGTGGGTGGGAGGGGGAAGCGACACTGGCCTGGCGCAGGCTGCCGCCCAGAACCAGGTCCAGGGTAAAGCGGTGCCCGGTGAACAGGGCGACCTGGGGCACCTGATGGGGCGCCAGCCCGGCCTGGTGGGGATCGCCATAGCGGGGCGCCAGCGTGGTGGGCAAGACCAGTCGCCACAGGTCGTCATCCCAGACGCCGAGCAGGGCGTAGCGGTAGTCGAGTTCGGCCACCTGGCCCGGCAGCAGGTTGCCGACGTTGATGGTGTAGAGGCCCCGCCCGGCGCTTTGCAGCAGGAGGGCGCCGTCACCGCTGACGATGGCCTCCTCGTAATCTTCCTCGGCTTGCGCAGCCGGGAGCACCTGGCCGCGCAGCACCCGGCCGTCGAGGGTCACCTCCACCCCCAGCAAGACTGCCTCCGGGGGCACGGGGAAGGTGAAGACGGCCTCGATGTTCACCGCCTCGGCGTTGCGGAAGGTCTGGGCGAGGTGGATTTCCCCTACCAGGCCTTCCAGGCGTCCGTGCAGGACGGTGGCGGTGAGCAGTGGTGCCGATTCTATGACGCGCTGGTCCATCGTAATCCCCCCGGATGGGCGCCAGGTCGGGGCGCCCGCCGCCCCGCGCTACTGGCGCTAAGTGGAAATATAGCGCACCATAAAAAAACATCAAGAGTGTTTTATAAAAACTGCCGCCCTGGCGTTGGAGCATGTGGCCGCCGGTTTTGGGCGTGCAAGGCACCCGATTGTTGCACACACGGCGGGGTGAACAGCTCGGCCGCTGCCGGCCATGGAGAGCGAAGCGAAGGCCGGTAGTCCCCGGTAGGCGTCGGCGCGGGCGTCTGGCCGGCGTGGCAGAGGGGCGAAGTCCCGCAGCCGCAGAGGCCAGATGCAAGCGCATTCGAGACGCCATCAAGCCATTCGACGGAGGGCCATGGCGAAGTCCGACCGCCCCCTTGGGGGCACGTCGTGACGTAGCCGTGGCCCGGAGCGGGGCGAACCGGGGCACAAGGGTTGTCGCCGAGC
>JAGVUH010000419.1 GCA_019136395.1 Gammaproteobacteria bacterium | reverse complement strand
CTCCGGCTGCGCGGCAACCGATCAGGAGGTGGGGACCGTCCTGGGGAGCGCGGCGGCGGGTGCCGCCATCGGCGCCTTGGGAGGGGCGGCCCTGGATCCCTGGGATCGCAATCGTGGGGCAACCAGCGGTGCCCTCGCGGGCGCCGCCGTCGGTAGCGCGATCGGTTACGCCAACGTCGCCCAGCAACGCCAGCAGTACCAGCGTAGCTATCCCTACTATGCCCCGCCGCCGGCTCCTCGGCCCTATGGCGGCAGCCACTGCACGGTTACCCAGTCCGTCGACCCCTATGGGCGGGTCACCACGACCGAGCGCTGTCGGGGTCCGGGTGGGGTGGCGTCGCCGGGTTACTACTGACCAGGCCTGGCCGGTGAGGTCAAACAGCAAAGAAACCCTTCAGATCTACCACTCCCCAACCCTCCCCCACCAGGGGGGAGGGAGTAGGGAAATCTGCGTCTTATGTCACCGAAGCCAATCCAGGCAGCAGAAGGGACTTAAGGCTTATTACTAGAGGGCAATGAGCCAGTAGACAATGGGCCAGAGGTCTAAGGGCCTAAGATCAAAGGCCTAGAGCGGCGTCCCGTTCGCCGGGACGCTGGCCGGGAAAAGCAGTGGTAGCCAGCCTGGTGCCGGTGTCAGACCTTCGGTGCCTTCTTTTCTTTTTTGGCTTTGGTGTCTTTCTTCCCTTTGTCATTGGTCTTGGCGGTCTTGTCCGCCTTGTCCGCCTTGTCCGCCTTGGCCGGCTGAGCCGGACTCTCCGCCTTCTTGTTTTTCTGACCCTTTTTGGGTTTGTCAGGCTTAGCCGCCGGTTCCCGGGATTCCTGGGGCTTGGGGGCTGGCGCGGAAGTCGTTGCCGGTACCTCCTTCTCCTTCTTTATGCGCTTGACCTTGGGGCGGGGGCGGGAGCCGGGGCGCCGGTTGAGACCGGGACCTCGGCCGCAGAGGGCTGGGGGGCTTTCTTGGGGGCGGACCGGGAGGCGGCGGCCCGGGGCTGACTCGGCGTGGCGGGGGAGGTGCTAGCCGTCGCGTCCTGACCGCTGACCTGGGCTGGCCGTGAACGGCTGGTCGTTTTTCTTGCCGGCGGGGCGGCCGGGGAGGGGGTGGCCGCGTTGGCTGACCGGCGCCGGGGCTTGGCGGCCGGCGTGGTCCCCTCTTCCGCCAGCAGGGCGCGGGCCGCGGTGATGAGTTGCAGGGCACGATGGGTGCGGAAACCGGGGACCGCGGACAGGGCTTCCGGGGTGGCGTTGGCAACGTCGGCAAGGGAACGGAAACCGAGTCGAATCAGGTCCTGGGCACGGGCGTCGCCGACACCGGGAAGGGCAGTGATGGGTATAGTCATGAGATCCTCGCTAGTAACGACTGCATTTATCTTATTGCAAAATGTTCCTTCTGTCGCAGTGTCCAGGGTATTTCTCGGCGCAGATGCCCCCGTTTTACGAAATGTGGAATTCCATCGCCAGTTCCGCCCTGACCAGTTGGCGTCTCGCGCCAATGATGGATTGATTTTTCTCAATCGCGGGCCTTTACTAAACTCACATCCCACACTGGCTTAGCACCCGAGCCAACCTTTTTGAGATGCCCATGATCCCGCCCCTTCCCATCATGCTCCTGCTTGCCGGCCTCGTCTGGCTGGTGCCTGGTCTGGCCCTCGCCGCCGATATCGCTCCCCCACTTGATCTCACCGGTCACTGGGTGGGACCTGTCAGTCTGGTGATTTTCGTCCTGGCCTATGGGCTGGTGATCCTTGAGGAATTCACCCAACTGCGCAAAGCCAAGCCCGTCATGCTCGCCGCCGGGATCATCTGGGGCCTGATCGCCTTCGTCTACCTGCAGCAGGGTGAGGCGGAGGCGACGGCCCAGGCGGCCCGCCATAATCTGCTGGATTTCGCCGAGGTCTTTCTCTTCCTGCTGGTGGCCATGACTTACATCAGCGTCCTTGACGAGCGCAATGTCTTCGAGGCCCTGCGATCCTGGCTCTTAAGCCGTGGCTTCAGCTACCGCCAATTGTTCTGGTTGACCGGCACCCTGGCCTTCGCCATCTCACCGCTGGCGGATAATCTCACCACGGCCTTGTTGATGGGGGCCATCGTGGTGGCGATCGGGGTGGATAATCGGCGCTTTCTCGCCATCGCCTGCGTCAACCTGGTGGTCGCCACCAACGCCGGCGGCTCCTTCAGTCCCTTTGGCGATTACACCACCCTCATGCTCTGGCAAATGGACCTGGTGGAACTGCCAAATTTCCTGCGGCTGTTTCTCCCCGCCCTGGTCAACTTTCTCGTGCCGGCCCTGATCATGAGTTTCGCGGTGCCCCGGGATGCCCCCCGGCCCCTGGTCAGCCGGGTCAGCATGCGCCGCGGGGCCAAGCGCATCATGGTCCTCTTCGCCCTCACCCTGGTCACCGCGGTCATTTTCGACAACGTCCTTTATCTGCCAGCGGCGGTGGGCATGATGACGGGCCTGGCTTACCTCAAGGTCTTCGCCTACTACCTGAAGCGGACGGGAGAACGGACGCGCTTTCGCAACAGCCCTGAGGAGGACTTGATCCCCTTCGATATCTTTCGCAAGCTGGCCCGCGCGGAATGGGACACCCTGCTGTTTTTCTACGGGGTGGTGCTCTGCGTCGGCGGCCTGGGCTTCATGGGCTACCTGGCGCTGGTCATGGAGGTCACCCGGGACCTGATGGGACCCACCACGGCCAACATTCTGGTGGGTATCCTCTCCGGCGTCGTCGACAACATCCCCGTCATGTTCGCCGTGCTGAACATGATGCCCGAGATGTCCGAGGGCCAGTGGCTCCTGGTGACCCTGACCGTGGGGGTCGGTGGCAGCCTCCTGTCCATCGGCTCCGCCGCGGGGGTCTCCCTGATGGGCCAGGCCCGGGGTGTCTACACCTTCTTCAGTCACCTGCGCTGGACGCCGGCCATCGCCCTGGGTTATGCCGCCAGCATTCTCGTGCATCTTTACCTGAACGCCGATCTTCTCTGACATGTGGGAACCCGTCACTGCCGGCCGGGTCGCCTGCCAGGTCGTAACTGGCGGGACGCAAACTGGCGGGTCGCAACTTCCGCAAGCCGGGCCACTGGGCTAACATGAACGGCTTTCGCTGAGCGGAGCCGTCAATGCAGGACATCAACCCCATCGTCAATACCATTAACGACCTCAAGGGCCGCGTAGCGTCCCTTAGGGGGTATCTTTGACTACGAGGATAAGAAAGATCGTCTGACCGAGGTCCGGCTGGAGCTGGAGGACCCCAAGGTCTGGAACGAGCCCGAACGCGCCCAGGCCCTGGGCCGGGAGCGGGCGGGCCTGGAACTGGTGGTCGAGACCATCGACCGCATGGAGGCGGGACTGATCGACGCGGCCGATCTGCTGGCCATGGCGGTGGACGAGGAGGACGCGGCCACCGTCGATTCCGTGGCCAGGGACCTGGTCGACTTTGAGGCCCAGGTGGCCAACCTGGAGTTCCGGCGCATGTTCGCTGGCCCCATGGATGCCAACCACGCCTTCCTCGACATCCAGGCCGGCTCCGGGGGCACCGAGGCCCAGGACTGGGCGGAGATGCTCCTGCGCATGTACCTGCGCTGGGGGGAGCGCCGCGCCTTCAAGACCGAGCTCATGGAGGTGTCGCCCGGGGAAGTGGCTGGCATCAAGTCCGCCACCATCCGCTTCGAGGGCGACTACGCCTTCGGCTGGCTGCGCACCGAGACCGGCGTCCATCGCCTGGTGCGCAAGTCGCCCTTCGACTCCGGCAACCGGCGCCATACCTCCTTCGCCGCCGTCTTCGTCTCCCCCGAAATCGACGACTCGGTGGCGATCGAGATCAACCCCGCCGATCTGCGGGTGGATGTCTACCGCGCCAGCGGCGCCGGAGGCCAGCACGTCAACCGCACTGAGTCCGCCGTGCGCCTGACCCACCTGCCCACCGGCATCGTCACCCAGTGCCAGAACGACCGCTCCCAGCACAAGAACAAGGACCAGGCCATGAAGCAGCTCAAGGCCAAGCTCTACGAGCTGGAGATGCAGAAGCGCCGGGAGACCCAGCAGGCAGTGGAGGACAGCAAGTCGGACATCGGCTGGGGCAGCCAGATCCGCTCCTACGTGCTCGACCAGTCCCGGATCAAGGACTTGCGCACCAATCTGGAAATCGCCAATACCCAATCAGTGCTGGATGGCAATCTGGACCCCTTCATTGAGGCCAGCCTCAAGAGCGGGCTGTGAGCCGTGACGACGGCTCCTCAGTCTGGCACCCGATGGGGACAAGGTCTGTAAACCCTACCTGGGGGCTGGCCTTGAAGGTTTTCCGGATGCGGTCCCCTTTGACTGGAGCCCACTCGCGCCTAACGAACCATCAGGTGGCGCGTACCGGCCCCGGCTGCCCCGGCGGTGCCCGGCGGGATGCCGCTCCGTCCCAATGGCATTTGGCGAACGGGTTTGCCGTATCAACCCTTGACCCAGCCAAGGTGAACTCCCATGAAGACTAAGATCGGGCTAACGCTGGTTGCCCTGGTCCTGCTCGGCCTGCTGGCCACCTGGTATCTGAGCGGCGGCTCTCGCCTGGGCTTGGGCACGGCTCCTCTCCCCGCTCAGGGCGCTGATCAGGGCCCCGGTCAGGAAGCTGGGCACCCCGTCGGACAGGACGATGGCCCCTCAACGGCTGCCAGCGATGCCAGGTCCGGGCCTCGCCCGGCCCTGGCCGTCAACCTGGTGGCCCCGGAAACCGCGGACTGGCCCCTGGAGATCGAGGCCAGCGGAGGACTCTTCGCCTGGCAGGAAGGGGTGATCGCCGCCGAGACCGGCGGCCTGCGGGTGGTGGAGATTCTTGCCGACGTGGGCGACCCGGTGCGCAAGGATCAGGTCCTGGCCCGCCTGGACGAGGACACGGTCAAGGCGGAGCTGGCCCAGCAGGAGGCCAAGCTGGCCCAGGTCCGCGCCGCCCTGGCGGAGGCCCAGGCCAACGCCGATCGTGCCCGCAACGTCAAGAACAAGAACGCCATGACCGAGCAGCAGATCACCCAGTATCTGTTCGGCGAGGAGGCGGCCAAGGCCAACCTGGCGGCCGCCGAGGCGGCCCTGGAGAAGGAGCGCATCCGTCTGGGTCAGACCCAGGTGCTGGCGGTGGATGATGCGAGCTGTTTCGCCTCGTCCGTCAGGGACGGGTGGAGTGGCGGGCGGAGGTGACCGCCGAACAACTCGCCCAGGTGCGTCCGGGCCAGGAGGCCTGGATCCGGCTGCCCGGGGGGGAAGAGGTGACCGCCCAGGTCCGCATCCCGTCCCCGACCCTGGATGCCCACACCCGCTATGGCCTGGCCTACGTCGACCTGCCCCCCGCCAGCCCGGCGCGGCCGGGCATGTTCGCCCGCGGGCGCATCCTCATTGGCAGCCGCCGCGCCCTGAGCCTGCCCGAGTCCGCCCTGGTCCTGCGCGATGGCTCCAGCTTCGTCTTCGCCATCCTCCCTGATCAGCGGGTGGCACAACGCAAGGTGACCACCGGGCGCCGGGAAGCGGGCCGGGTGGAGCTCCTCTCTGGGCTGGAGGCGGATGCCCAGGTCGTGGCCAGCGGCGGGGCCTTCCTCAGCGACGGCGATTTGGTCCGCGTCGAGCCTTCGCCATGAACGTCTCCGCCTGGTCCATCCGCCACCCGGTCCCGGCGATCCTGGTCTTCGCCCTGCTGACCATCCTCGGCCTGCTGGCCTTTCGCCTCCTGGGCATCCAGAACTTCCCCGACATCGACCTGCCCACCATCACCGTCGCCGCCAGCCTGGAGGGGGCGGACCCCAGCCAGCTCGAAACCGAGGTGGCGCGCAAGATCGAGGACAAGATCGCCACCCTGGGGGGTATCGAACACATCCGCACCAGCCTGGGCGACGGCACGGCGACGATCCGCGTCGAGTTCCAGATCGACAAGGACGTCGAGGTGGCCCTCAACGAGGTGCGCAACGCCGTGGACAGCGTGCGCGCCGACCTGCCCCAGGACCTCACCAACCCGGTGGTGTCCAAGATCACCACCTCCGGCTCGCCCATCGTCACCTACACCGTGGCCGCCCCGGGGATGGACGAGCCCGACCTGTCGTGGTTCGTCGACAACGAGGTGGCCAAGGCCCTGCTGGCGGTCAAGGGCGTGGGGCAGGTGTCGCGCCTCGGCGGGGTGGACCGGGAGGTGCACGTCGACCTCGACAGTGGCCGCATGCAGGCCCTGGGGGTCACGGCGGAGGCCGTCTCCGCCCAGCTCAAGCGCGTCCAGCAGGACGCCTCCGGCGGCCGGGGCGACATCGGCGGCGCCGTCCAGTCGGTGCGCAGCCTGGGGGCCCTGGGCAGCGTCGCCGCGATCGGCGAACTGGTCATCCCCCTGGCCGACGGGCGCTGGGTGCGCCTGGGCGACCTGGGCACGGTCAGCGACGCCCATGCCGAGCGCACCTCCCTGGCCTACCTGGACGCCACCCCGGTGGTCGGCTTTGAGGTGACGCGCATCAAGGGCGCCAGCGAGGTGGCGGTGGCCCAGGCGGTGCAGGCGGCGGTGACGCGCCTCATGACCCTGCACCCCCAGGTGCAGATCCGCGAGGCCTTCAACAACGTCGACCCGGTGCGGGACAACTACCAGGGCTCCATGGAACTGCTCTACGAGGGGGCGGTGCTGGCCATCCTGGTGGTGTGGTGGTTCCTGCGTGACTGGCGCGCCACCCTCATCGCCGCCCTGGCCCTGCCCCTGTCCATCATCCCGACCTTTGGCTTCATGCTCTGGTTCGGCTTCAGCCTCAACGTCCTCACCCTGCTCGCCCTGGCCCTGGTGGTGGGCATCCTGGTGGACGATGCCATCGTCGAGATCGAGAACATCGTCCGCCACCTGCGCATGGGCAAGCCGCCCCTGGAGGCCGCCCGGGAGGCCGCCGACGAGATCGGCCTGGCGGTGATCGCCACCAGCCTGACCCTGGTCGCGGTCTTCCTGCCCACCGCCTTCATGGGCGGGGTGCCAGGCAAGTTCTTCGTCCAGTTCGGCATCACCGCCGCCGTGGCGGTCCTGGCCTCCCTGCTGGTGGCGCGGCTGCTGACGCCGATGATGGCCGCCTACTGGCTCCAGGCCCACCCCGAGGCCGAGGCGGAGAGCGGGGTGATGCGCCGCTATCTGGCCGCCGCCGACTGGTGCCTGAACCATCGTAAGACCACCGCCCTCGCCGCTGCCCTGTTCTTCGCCGGCTCCCTGCTGCTGGTGCCCCTGTTGCCCAAGGCCTTCGTCCCCCCCGCCGACCGCGGGCTGACCACCGTCAAGCTGGAACTGCCCCCCGGCAGCGCCCTGGCGGACACCCGCCGGGCGGCGGAACAGGCCCGGGCCCTGCTGGCCCCGGTCGACGAGATCCTGGGCAGCTTCACCGCCGTCGGCAGCACCGCCGGCCAGGGGCCCCTGGCGGTGGGGGCGGCCAAGGACGTGCGCCTGGCCAACCTGACCCTGCGGCTCAAGCACCGCCACGACCGGGCGCGCAGCCAGTCAGAAGTCGAACGGGACATCCGCGCCCGCCTCAAGGCCCTGCCCGGGGTGCGGGTGGCGGTGGGGGCCAATCAGTCCGGCGAGAAGCTCCAGGTGTCCCTGGCCAGCGACGACCCCCTGGCCCTGGCCACCGCCGCCCAGGCGGTGGAGCGCGACCTGCGCACCCTCACCGGGGTGGGCAACGTCACCTCCGGGGCCAGCCTTCAGCGCCCGGAGATCCAGCTCCGCCCGGACTTCGCCCGCGCCGCCGATCTGGGGGTGACCACCGCCGCCCTGGCGGGGGCGGTGCGGGTGGCGACCTTCGGCGACTTCCGGGTCAACCTGCCCAAGCTCAACCTGCCGCAACGCCAGATCCCGATCCGCGTGCGCCTGGAACGGGACCTGCGCACCGACCTGGAGGCCCTCGCCCAGTTACGGGTCCCGGCCACGGCCGGTTCGGTGCCCCTGGCCGCCGTCGCCGATATCCGCCTGGGCAGCGGTCCGGCGCAGATCGAGCGGGTGGACCGGATGCGCAACGTCAATATCGACGTCGAACTGGCCGGCCGCGACCTGGGCGCGGTGCTGGCGGAGGCCAATGCCCTGCCGGCGCTGAAGAATCTGCCGCCGACGGTCTATCGCGTCGAGCAGGGCGACGCCCAGCGCATGATCGAGCTGTTTGCCTCCTTCGGTACCGCCATGCTCATCGGCATCCTGTGCATCTATGCGGTGCTGGTGCTGCTGTTCCACGACTTCTTGCAGCCCGTCACCATCCTCGCCGCCCTGCCCCTGTCCCTGGGGGGCGCCTTCCTCGCCCTGCTGCTGACCAAGCACAGCTTTTCCATGTCGTCCATCATCGGCATCCTGATGCTGATGGGCATCGTCACCAAGAACTCCATCCTGCTGGTGGAATACGCCATCGTCGCCCGCCGGGAGCGCGGCCTGCCGCGGCGCGAGGCGATCCTCGATGCCTGCCGCAAGCGCGCCCGGCCGATCGTCATGACCACCATCGCCATGGGCGCCGGCATGCTGCCCGTGGCCCTGGGGCTGGGGGCGGAGCCGAGCTTCCGCGCGCCGATGGCCATCGTCGTCATTGGCGGGTTGATTACTTCCACCTTCCTCAGCCTGCTGGTGATTCCGGTGGTGTTTACCTATGTGGATGACCTGAAGGGGTGGGGGCGGCGGCTGGTGAGGTGGGGCGGGAAGGCGGGGTGAGGGGGGGAGGTGAGGCTGAGGGTAAGATTGGCTGAGGGAGGGGGTGAAGTGGCCGGGTTTGGCGAGGGCGCTGAGTCCACCTGAGCCGGCGCGCAGCGCGGGCTGGCTACGGGCGGTGAAGTGGGCGGTGGGGGCGCTGAGCCAGGTGGCGTGCGGAGTTGGCACGCGACCTGGCGACGAGGGGGCGGACAGGACTGCGACCCTTGGCGGTGAGGCCCGGGCCAGGGTCCGGTGGGGGTGGAGAGTGGGTGCTTGGTGAGCGGAGAAGTCGATCGTCAGGGCGGCGGGGCGGACGGCGATGCTGGAGAGATCAACTGCGTTGGTCACCACGAGGCTCAGGTCCATCAGGGTCCCTAACAATTTGGGACTCCTACCTCCTTAAGTAGTCAGGGGGACATCCGAAGCCCCCCCCGCCTATTGGTAAAGGTGCCTATTCCGCTGAAACTGGACAGCCATTCCAGCGCATACTGGACACCTGTTCCGCCGCAAACTCACCGCCCCGAAGCGGGCCTGCGCCTCCAAGCGCCAATCAGCCCTTGAATAAATCATCGAATATCGGTGGATGACGTCGTTGGCCGCGCCCCTCCGCGTGTAGGCTGTTGCGCCGCGTCTCGCTGTCTACGACCTGGATGAGATCCGGCTTCATCAGCCATCACCTTGATCCTGAATGGTTTTTAAGCGGAGGCTTGTGCTTTGCGCGTAACCATTGCAGCACCTCGAATGGGCTGATGACTTTAGGCTTAGGCCTGTGGACCATCGGCCTGTGGACCATCACCATCAGGTCGTCGATGGCGTTGCCGAGGTTGGTGTCCATGGCGCTCTCCAGCACTTTGGTGTAAAGCCGGTGTAACCCGAGCTTTGTCGGGGTCCATTCGATCCAGACGTAGCTTCCATCCGGGTTGCCAGTGAACGCGAGCTTGTCGGCAAGCAGCGTGCCGCCCTTCTCGGGATTACCGTCGTAGAGCTGCAGGTGGGCATAGTGCCCGCCAGGCATGTCGGTGTCGACCTTGACCCGAAGCTGCAGCGGCTGACCTTTCTCGGCCTGGGCGATGATGATCCGCCAGATTTTTGGGTGATTGGGGTCGCGAGCGGCCAGCGCATCCCAAGTGAGGTGCACATCGGCAGGCTCTACCAAATGCGGGCCAGCGGCCTCGATCGCCGCCACCTTTACCTCGCGGAAGCCCTCGTTGTTCTGGCCGGGGTCCATGCAGGCTGCGGGCTTGGTGGCACCCAAGCAGTTAATGCCGTCCGGGGCATAGGTCCGGGTTGCAGTGCTTTCGGTCTCGTACTTTTCGTTTTTGACGGCGTCGTCGGGGTCGAGCACGACATAGATACGGTAGTTCTTTTCAAACTCGCCGTTGAGGTCGAGTTTGCTCGTGTCCCAGTTGATCACGGCGGTCGTCATCTCGCGTGGGCCGATCGGATCGATGGTAGTGTAGGGACTGCCAAACACTGCGTATGGGTTATCGACCCTTGCCTCCGTGATCGTCGTCCGCTTTGTAAAGTCGGGGACATGGGTAGAAGAATCCAGTGGCACGAAGTCGAAGCGTACCTTCATGCCATCCGGCGGTTCCACGGTCTGGCAAAGGCTGTAATTGTAGACTCGGGCCTCGAGCCGCACCAGATCGCCGACCGTGGGTGCGCCGTCGTATTCGGGGTAATCACCCGTGTCGGGGTCGGCCTCATCATGGCGCACGAAGAATCCGCGCATCAATTTGCGGCTGTCCAAGGTGTTTGGCGTCCACTTGGTCACCCCGGCTTCGGTCCAGCCGTCGAATCGCAGCGGAAGGTTGAGCGCGGGGTCGGGCTGCCCGCAGTATTCCCCATCCCAGAATATCTGGCCACCAGCCGTATTGGTGTCGACCGCGAAACCGACCTTCGTGGTGCCGTCATCGGTCACGTAGAAGGATGGGAAGAAGCGGTATGCTCGGCTGGGGACACCCGGGGGGACACTGAGCGTAATCGTGTTCACATCGTTGGAGGTCATCTCCATCGTGTGCGCGCCACCCCAGCTCCACTTGCCGTTGAATGCAACAGCCGCGTTGACATTGACCGACAAACCGGGGACGAACGCCAACTTGATTCGTCCCGTCATCTTGACCTCTTCGCTGTTCTTCAATGTGCGGGACCAGGAGTGGGTTGTGCCCTCGGTCTCAGACCAGGTGTCGGTCAGGGTCACGGTTGGAGCGGTTCCACTCCAGATCAGCCGCTTGGGATTCTTCAAGAGCGGACCCTCGATGGTCTTGCTACTCAGGGGATGGCCCTGCGCATCATGGTCGCAGCTCTTACCGGTGGTATCGGTACACGGAATTTGGAAGGAGCCCATGTCCGCTGGCTCGTAGAAATCCTCCTCTGGCGTTGTTCCATACGCAGGCTTTGGGTAGGACAGGATGTTGTTGTTCTCGTGGACCGGCTGGTACCAGTCGAGTGCGTCGATCCCTCCCGTAAGCGACATATCGTCGTTCGGTGTTGGTGCGGTGATGTCGAGGAAGGCGTTGGGCATCTCGTTGCCGTCGGGATCCTGCACGGCGACTCCGAATACGGGGTAGCGCCACACGTCGATGCTCTGGACGCGGTAGCCGATCGCATCGTCGCGAGTCGCAGCATGTTGCAAGGTTAAAGTCCGCTGGGTCTGATTCCGATTGTAGTCGTCATGGTGCTCAGCGAAATCGTACCCGAATGACTCGGTAAAAGAGCCCTCGACCTTCGGCGGGAGGAGTGGCATTGGTTTGTAGGCGAAGCCGATGGTCGCCGTTTCCGACACACCCCAGGAGTTGTCGTAGGTGTCGTGGTAATCACTTGTCATACCGATCGTTGTGGTGTCGGTCTTGCCCAATGTGAATGCATCTTGAGCACTGACGTTACAGACCGCATATTTCTGTTTGCAATCCCCGTCCGGCTCGGTGATTTTCCAGTAGACATGCTTGGGCGGCTCCTGGAGGATGTAGTCGACCATGGGGATGCCCTCGATCCTGAAGTAAACGGGCGCGCCAAGATATTGGGAATCTCCGTAAAGGACCCCTGCGGTCTGGATGCCCGTGGGTGGCATACCGTAGTCGTAGGCGACCACCGGCGCGACGGAGGTCGACTTGGAGGTGTTTGCGATGGTCGACAAGGTCTTGGTGAAGGGGACCGTCCCCAGTGCACCCGTACTTGGATTGGGGTTGAACAGATAGAGTACTTGTCCATTATCGGCCCAGGTGGTGAACGCCAGCGACCAGACCATATCGGCCGCCGAGTCGCCCGATCGCAGCCCATTGAAGCCCCCGGCCGCCAGCCAGAAGTTGAGCCGCCCGGGTGGGGAACCAGAGGCAGGGATGCGCCGATAGGGTGCATACCCCTCGCTCGCAGCGGGAAGGGTGGGCGTCAGATTGGCGTCATAGACGAGCGTCCTGAGGTCCACGGCGCCCGAGGAACCGTTCGTCGCGAGCGCAAGTTGCCGCCGGTTGATGTTGAAACTATCCACTGTCGGGTCGTTGCTGGGCGCGTACTTGAAAAGGCCCGCTGCGAGCTGCACCCCCGATACGAATATGCTACCGCTCTTACTCGAACTATCTTCATAGGGGATTGCGGTCGAGACCTGGGCCATCTTGAGGTCGTCATTGGCCTTGAACGTCTTCAGGTCGACCGCGATCTTCTGCGGGTCCGTCGCTGCATCGGCGACCGCTGCGACGCTCAGCTCGTCCTTCCCGTCCCCGTCGAAGTCTCCTGCCGCCGCATCGATCGGACCTTGAAACCCCCATGCGTCACCGGATTTGTCCAGACCGAATGCAAGCGGACTCACCGGGATCAGGGCGTGGCTAACCACGCCGTCGGTCTCGGTGGTCGTGTAGCGGAAGACCGCGACGCCGATAGCTCGCCAGTCGATCACGTAGGCGACCGCAATCTCCTTGCGAGCGTCGCCGTCGAAATCGCCCGTCACCACCGATAGCGGGATGACGGCGACATCCCGCCCGACATAAATTGAAAGAGTCCACTTGTAGATGGCGGTTGCCGACCCCTCCACCCACGTGACAGTCGGCGCCGAGGCGTTCGTCGTATAGTCAAGAACTGCCACGACAGGCGCGAGGTAATCTCCGTTGGCGCTCTGTGTTGCGTAGGCGACCACGACCTCATCGCGATAGTTCGCGTCGGCGTCGAGGTGTTTATCCAGATCGCCGATCGCGATGTCATACCACCAGGGAAATCCCGTGACCTGCGGGGGAGTCAGTGCCGGCATCCCCGACGAGAGTCCGAGGGTGGCCCCTGGCCCGGTGGTGACCGCCGTGTTCGCCAGGTTGCACCTGTCTGCGAAGCGCACTTCAAGGTTGTTTCCGGAACCCGGATAGACAACCACGACCTGATCGCTGTACGGAGACATGATGCGGCCGGCGGCCGCGGCGATCTGCGAGCTGGAAGTAGCGGTTGACTGGCAGTAGGGCAGTGGATTGGAAAGCGTCTCGTCTACCGGGTTGTATTCGTAGCTTGCGGATTGGAGCTGGCCGGTGCCGGGGAATGGCAAGAAAATCTCGTCGTCGCGCCATATCTGGTAGTCAGCCGCTGGGTCATCCGTCAGGCCAGTCTGAGCCGTCGTGGGCTCGCTCAAGCCCAGCGCGGCAAGCGACAGGCTGAAGGCCGTCAGCAGGGTCACAAAGTGGTTGGCGGAGCGTCGCCAGCCGGAAGGTCGGGTGTTCATGATCCTTCCCTCTGGGTTGAATTGTGGGAGGAGCGCCTGAGCCGATGTTCAGGGCCTGTGTCCGCCTTCCCCCTCCCAATCTCGACTTCGGCCTTCCTCGCGGCCGACACGCCACGCCCTGCCACCAACTCCTGCTCTTTGCTAGGAGTATAGTCGATGCCGTTGTCTTTTCTATCGCTCGCGCGAGGCGCAAGCAGTCGCCGATCTGGATATCGGGCGGAGGGGTGGAATCCGGATTCGAGAAGGCTGGCGGTGGCTGAGCGCTTGCCATCCATGGCCTGGATCCCGACATCCCGGCCGGGATGACGGCGGAGTGGGTGCTGCCGTGCGTCCTGATTAGACCGGCCAGCACGATCGTTGGGAGTCGAATGCACGCACCGGTAACCTGACCTTGATCGACGAGACCGCTCTGCCGATAGGGCACTTGCCGCAACCAAATCGGTCGGTGGCTTAGGCCCCAGCCGACGATCGCGCAGTCACTGGTGAGGTCTCACAGATGATTCTTCAGGATCAAGAACCAAGACCGGCGTGGCACGGACTGCAAGTGTCTCGCCGAATCCAATTCGAGGATGCTCTTGGAGACCGAGTTGCGGACATTGCCGGCGATGACGGATAGGAACTCCAACCGCACGGGCGGCTGAAGTGGGCGGAATCTAGCATCGCCGAGGGGGTGGCAAGACCCGCGAGGGCACGGATGGGGAAGGACGTGGGCGAGGTCGCCATCCCGGAGGGGGCCGAGTGGGCCTGAGGGTAGCTTCCCGGGTGCAGGGGTGCTGGGGTGCCGGGAGGGGCATGTCGCTGGCGGGTGGCGACGACGGAAGGAGGCTATCACTGCGGTTGCGTTTGGTCAGGCAAAAAACTTCTGATGGGGTTTGGTTTGGTGAAGAGACGAGCCCAGGTGGCGTGCGGTGTTGGCACGCGACCGGGCGACGAGGGGCGGTGAAGACTGCGACCCTGTTTGGGCGTGCAGGTCGAGGCGCTGATCCAGCGGCTGGGGTCATGACCGCTGGGGGGATGGGCTGCGGCGGTCTTGCGTTTGCCGGGGTGCCATGGTTTGCTTACGGCTCGTTACGCCTTGAGGACTTGGTTGCCATGGGCCTGCCCAACGCTGAATCCTTACCGCTCGAAGAGCGCATCCTCGCTCGTCTGCGCCAGTTCCCCCCGGAACGTCAGGCGGAAGTGCTGGACTTCGTCGAGTTTCTGGACCAGCGGCGCCAGGCGACGGCGGAGTTACGCCCCATCAGTCTTGGTGCTGGCGACTTTGAGGTACCGGACGACTTCGACGCGCCGCTGCCGGATGAGACCTTGCGGTTGTTCGAGCCATGAGGTTCCTGCTCGATACCCATATTTTTCTCTGATGGCTCGGGTCAGGGGTGCTTGGTGAGCGGAGAAGTCGATCGTCAGGGCGGCGGGGTGGCCGGCGGTGCTGGGGCGCTCGACTGCGTTGGTGGTTGGCGGGCGAGGGTGGCGCGGGGCTAGCCAACTTCGTTGGTCACCACGGAGCTCATGTCCATCAGCGTCCCTGACGCCTGGGGACTCCTACCTCCTGAAGTGGCCAGGGGTCCATCCGAACACCCCCGCCTCCTGGGGCAAGGGGTATAAGTAGCTAGCGCGATCGGGGTGAGGGGCTATGTAGGTGATTGTCTGGTAAGGACTCACTGGCGGTGGGTAGTTATTCAGGAGTTGCCAGGAGGGCTGTTGGTCGGCGATCATGACCTGAAGAACGCAGGTTACCAGGAGGGCACATGGCAAAAAGAACCACGCAATCGGACGGACCCCAATTCGTCCAGTACTTCGGCCCCCTGTTGGATGCCCTGCGGACCTTGGGTGGTTCCGCGTCGCCGGGTGAGGTCGTCGGGCAAATTGCTCAAGACCTGGCACTCCCGGATGAGGTGCAGAATGATGTGACGCCTTCCGGGGTGCCTCGCTTCGCTAACCGGGTCGCCTGGGCCAGGTTCTACCTGTATCGAGAAGGTCTGCTGGGTGCTTCGCAGCGGGGCATCTGGAACCTGACCGAAAAAGGCCAGGCCACGCACCTGACCGCCGCATCGGCGAGGGTCCTGTTTCAGAAATGGTCCAAAGTCTTTGCTGAAGAGCGCAAGCGAAGCAAGGAAGATCAGCCTTCAGTTGATATGCCTGATACCCCGCCACCGGAGAATGATGTCGCCCCCGCGGCGGGGTATCGTGAGCAACTGCTTGCCTTGCTGCTGAATCTCCCTCCCGCAGGGTTCGAGCGACTCTCGCAGCGCCTGTTGCGTGAGGCGGGTTTCGTCCAGGTCGCCGTCACGGGCCGCTCGGGCGATGGGGGCATTGATGGCTATGGCACCCTTCAGGTCAATCCCCTGGTCAGTTTCAAGGTGCTGTTTCAATGCAAGCGCTATCAAAACGCGGTGACCTCATCCCATGTCCGCGACTTCCGGGGCGCCATGCAGGGGCGTGCCGACAAGGGCATCATCCTGACGACGGGCACCTTTACGGCGGACGCCCAGCGTGAGGCCAGCCGCGATGGGGTGCCACCCATTGAATTGGTCGATGGACAGAAGCTCCTCGACCTTTTCGTCACGTATCAACTGGGCCTGAAGCCAGTAGCCAGTTACGAACTTGATCCTGCCTTCTTTGATCCCTTCCGTGAGACAACCACTTAGGATTTCCCTGGAGGAACCGGGGACCATCAGACTACCTTGGCCGCGCGCCGTTCCTGGCAGTCCGCCCAAGCAGCCGCCAGCCGGCTGGCCCAGGCGGTCGCCTTGACCGCGCGCGCCTACCAGCCTGGCGAGGGGCAACTGGAGGATCTGCTCACGGCCCGGCGCCTGGCGAACGAGTTGGCCCTCGGCGCCCGGCTGAGTCAGCTTGAGGCCCTGGAGGCGCACTATCTGCTGCGGCTGGATGCCCATCGGCTGTGGGATTTTGCGCCGGGGACGTAAGAGGGAAGGGGTGGGGGCCAATTGCCAGGGGCGAGCCACCCGGGGGATGTCGCGGGCGCTGGCGGCTGGGAGAGGGTGGGCGTCGGGGGTAGACAGTGAGGAGGCCGCTCTCCGGCGCCGCGATAGCGGGGCCGGTTTTCCGGGCGCGGCTTGAGGAGGAGCTCAGCGCTCCTCCGCCCGCTGGCAGATCGCCCGGGTCAGACCGGAGAAGATTACCTGGTGGAAGGGCTCCATGGAGAGCCAGTACATCAGGCCCCAGACACCGGCTGGATGCCAGTAGGCGGTGGCGGTGAGCTGGGTACCTCCTGACGCCAGAGGTTCCAGTTCGAACTCCAGGATACCGGCCCCCGGGGCGCGCATACCGAAGATCATCGTCAGGCGGCGCTCCGGCTCTACCCCGACCACCTCCCAGGAGTCGATGCGGTCACCCACCCGGACCTCGGTCGGGTGGCGCCGGCCCCGCGCCCGCCCACGCCCACCCACCAGCCAGTCGAGGGTCTCGCGGATCGACCAGAGACTATTCAGATAATAATAACGATTGTCTCCGCCGATGGCCGCCACCACCGCCCAGACATTGGCAGGGGCGGCCCGGGTGACGGCGCTACCGCCGGCGCGTTTGGCGTAATAGGCGTAGTCGATGCGACCCTGGCGCATGTTGAAGGCTCCCTCGGTCCAGCGGGCCAGGACCTGTTGTTCACGTTCCGCGGCGAAGGCGGCCGCGACGGCTTCCCGGAAGTTCAGCAGGTGCTGGGGGACCAGCCGCCGCAGTTCCTGGGGGTGGGCGTAAAAGTCGTGCTTGAGGCCCTCGATCAGGGCCCGGGCGATGTTGGTCGGGACGGCGGTGACGAAGCGCAGCCAGTAGGCGGAGAATTTGGGCGTCAGCACCGGCAGGGGGATGATGCGTGGTGGCCGACGGCCCGCCACCTCGGCGAGGATGCGCATCATCCCGGCATAGGTGAGGATCTCGGGGCCGGCGGCGTCGAGGATGCTGTTGGCGGTTTCCGGCAACCCGGGGGCGATCACCAGATATTCCAGCAGGTTGTCCAGGGCGATGGGGGGCGATTTGGCCGTGACCCAGCGGGGGGTGACCATCACTGGCAGGTGGTAGACCAGGTCGCGCATGACCTCGAAGGCCGCCGATCCTGGGCCGACGATGATGCCGGCGCGGATCTCGGTGACCGGCACCGACCCCTGGCGCAGCACGTCCCCGGTGTCCCGCCGGGAGACGATATGCTCGCTGTCCGCGTCCTCCGGCACCAGGCCACCGAGGTAGCAGATGCGCTCCACGCCCGCCTCCGCCGCCGCCTGGGCGAAATTGGCCGCCGCCTCCAGGTCCAGGCGGCCAAAGGCCTTGCCCGCTCCCATGGAATGGACCAGGTAATAGGCGATACTGACCCCGGCCAGGGCCGCCGGCAAGGTCGAGGGGTCCAGGGCATCCGCTCCGACGATCTCCACCCCGGTCCAACCCCGTGCCGCCAGGGCCTTGGGTTGACGGGAGGAGACGCGCACCCGCGCCCCGGCGGAGATGAGGCGCGGGACCAAATAGGTGCCGATATAGCCACTGGCCCCGAAGACGAGGCGCAGCCGGGGGTCCCCGGACAAGGCTCCGGTCGGTACGGCGGCGGCCGGGTCAGCCAGGATGGAAGGGGGCTCGCTTGGCCCTACCTCGTGCGCGGCGGACCTGGCCTGGAGCGTACCCAAAGGTGGTGCCATCGCAACCTCCTGGGCAACCGGGTTAGCGTCGGGGATAGATGCAGCCATATTCAGGGGGTCCATTGGGGATCATGCCCGCGGGGCAGGGCACTTGCTGAGGCACTTGCTGGGGCGGTTGCCGGGTGGGCGGGGCCTTGACCACGGCGGGCGTAGGCTTCGGCCGAGGGGGAGGCGACGGGGTCTTGGCGCTTGCCCGGCGGGCCTGCTCCTCTTCATATTGCCGACGGAGATAGTCCTGTTGGGTCCAGGCGCGCATGTCCTCGACACAGCGGGAGGAGTAGCAGGTCACTTCTCCGCCGGGTGTCCGTACCGGGGTGGCGCAGCCAACCAAGGCTATCGTCACCAGCGCTAGGGACAGCGACAGCGGGACCAGGTTTGCGGTAGCGATGGGGGTCTTCATGGGTATACTTGATCCCTGGTGACGATTGGATGACGCGCCTGAAAGGTATGCGTGAAAGTTACCGCAAAGATTCTCATTTTCGGGAGGGTGGCGTGCCCCGTCCTGACAGTTAGCGTTAAATTCACGGGAATATCTTCTAATATCAGTTACCTGGTCCGCCACCTCATGACAGTCAGTCCCGATGACGACACACACTCAGTTAGTCAGTTTGCCTTTCTGCCAGATCGCTCCATCACCCGCCGGGGGCATAACCCCTTGGAAGCCGTTAAGATGAGGGAGATTGAAGATGAGGGAGATTGAAGATGACTAAGGCCATTGTCCTGCTGAGCGGTGGATTGGATTCTACCACCACCCTGGCCATCGCCAAGGCCGAGGGCTTTACACCCTACGCCCTGTCTTTTCGCTATGGCCAGCGCCATGCCGTGGAACTGGTGGCCGCCCAAAGGGTGGCCACCGCCCTGGGCGTCGCCGAACACGTCATCGTGGATATCGACCTGCGCCGCTTCGGTGGGTCCGCCTTGACGGCGGAGATCCCGGTACCCAAGGGTCGACCCGCGGCGCACCTTTCGGAGGCGATTCCCATCACCTACGTCCCGGCGCGCAATACCGTCTTCCTTTCCTTCGCCCTCGCCTGGGCGGAGGTCCTGGGCGCAAACGACATCTTCATCGGCGTCAATGCCCTGGACTACTCCGGTTACCCCGACTGCCGGCCAGAGTACATCGCCGCCTTCGAGCACCTGGCCAATCTCGCCACCGCGGCCGGGGTCGAGGGCCGCCAGCGGCTGAAGATCCATGCCCCCCTGATCGGACTCACCAAGTCCCAGATCATCCAGCGGGGCCGCGCCCTGGGGGTTGACTATGGGCTCACCAGCAGTTGCTACGATCCCGGCCCCGATGGCGAACCCTGCGGTCAATGCGATTCGTGCCAGTTGCGTGCCAAGGGCTTCCGCGAGGTGGGGGTATCGGACCCTCTGCTGGGGCGGCAGCCTGGGCGCTGATGCTCTTGGCAAGTAGCACTAGCAGCCTGTCGGACTTTCTCGGTGTCGAGCGGGGGAGCCGCCCGGTAGAATAAGCCCATCTACTGGGGAGGCCTGAGCCGATGAGCCACTTCCGTCCGATCCTGCGTGAT